>NZ_JBHFHW010000038.1:65190-68858 GCF_057333975.1 Stenotrophomonas sp. AGC87 | reverse complement strand
CCCCCCCCCCCCCCCCCCCCCCACGCCCGTTTCACCTGCAAAGGAATGACATGTTTCACCAAACTGATATCCGCACGCTGCGGCCCGGGCTCACGCCCTTCCCCACCGACGTATTCACCGCCGACCAGCCGTGGCTGGGGCGACATCTGCTGCCACTGATCAGCATCGACCTGGGCGTATTGCGCCCGGCGCTGACCGGCACCATTGCCACGATGCTGTGCCCGATCGAACCGGATGAAGGCTGCATCGGCGAAGAGACCGCAGCGCACCACACCGAGTTCACCGGCACGAACTGGATCGCATTCGAGCTGACCGCCGATAACCGCATGCGATTCCTGGGGGAGGAAGGCTATTTCCTCGGCGATCAGGTGGCAGACAAACACGTCACCGAAATGACGGAGAGCTACGCCAAGGCGCATGCCTACTTCCAGTCGCATGGCCGCCTGGCCAGCTACTCGCGATACGGCGACGGCAGCGCAGGCGAGCAGGCCTATCTTGACGTGCTGGGCGGACAGGTGTCGAACGGCAACTGGGTTGAAACCGCGCCGATTCCGGCGGCGTTCGCGCTGACATTCACCGCTGCCGCCTACGACCGGCATGCGCCGGAGGATGCCGAGCGCGTCATCATCAGCCGCGACGGCAACCCGTTCTTCTCGGTCGCCGAAGTCGCCGGCTACAACTGGTGCGCGGCAGGCCCGGATGCCATCGTGATGCTGTACGAGCCACACAGCCGCACCGTGCTGTTTTCCTTCGACTGGTCGTAGACGGTCGCTCCCGGCTGCGCAGCGTTGCGATCCTCACTTCAACGCGCTGCGCACCTGCAACGTTCCATCCACCTTGCGCCCATCTTCCAGGCTCAGCCGCAACGGCAGCTGTGCGCCTTCCTTCAGCGCCACCTCCGGCTGCATCAACATCAGATGCAGTCCGCCAGGTTTGAGCGCGACCGTCGCCCCCGCGGCGATCGGCAGGCGTTCCACCGCGCGCATGCGGCTGACGCCGTCAACCAGCGTGGTTTCGTGCAGCGAGACATCGCCGAACGCCTTGCTGCCAGCAGCGACCACCACCACCGCCTCACGGCAGTCATTGCGGATCTGGCCGTAGCCGGCCGCCATCGGCATCGCGCCCGGCGGCAAACGTACCCAACCGTCGCGCAGTGACACACAGGCTGGCTCTGCCGCCACGGCTGATGTTGCGAACGCACACAGCCCCAACAATACGCACACGAATGGTTTGGTTATCATCGGCTTCGTTCCCTGTCCGCAACGAGACTGCAGCATGACGACGCTCATCGAGGTGATCAACCATGGCCCCATCCGCGAACTGCGGCTGGCCAGGCCACCGGTCAACGCGTTGGACACCGAACTGTGCCGGCACCTGATCCACGCAATCAACCAGGCCATGTCCGATGACGTGCACGGCATCGTGCTGTCCGGCAGCGAGCGCATCTTCAGCGCCGGCATGGACGTGCCGCACCTGCTCGGCCACGGCGATGACAAACACAAGCTGCTGGACAGCTGGCAGGCCTTCTTCGGCGCCGTGCGCACCCTGGCCGAATGCCGCGTGCCGGTGGTCGCCGCCCTGACCGGGCACGCCCCGGCCGGCGGCTGCGTGCTCGCCCTGTGCTGCGACTACCGGATCATCGCGCGCAGCCCCGATGCCGCCCGTCCCACGGTGATCGGCCTGAACGAAGTGCAGGTCGGACTGGTCGCGCCGGAGGGCATCCAGCGCCTGATGCGCCGCGTGGTCGGCCACCACCGGGCCACCACCCTGCTGGTCGGCGGCGAAATGGTGCCGGCCGAGCGTGCGCTGCAGATCGGGCTGGTCGATGAGGTGGTTGATGCGGATCGGGTGGTCGCCCGCGCCGTGGCCTGGCTGCAGGGCCTGCTCACGCTGCCGCGCCAGCCGATGCTGCTGACCCGCGCGATCGCCCGTGCCGACCTGCATGAGGCCCTGCACGCCGACCTGATCCAGCTGGATCGCTTCATCGAGGCCTGGTACGCCCCGGACGCCCAGCAGGCGCTGCAGGGGCTGGTGGCCAGGCTGGGCAAGGCCTGAAGCCCGGCAAACGCCAACGCCCCGGTAGTGCCGGCCGCTGGCCGGCAACCAGGCAATGAACGATCGAAGTGGTGCGTGATTGCCGGCCATGGGCCGGCACTACCCTATAATTTGCGCTCGCCCACCCCAGGTTGCTTCCCTTGTCCGCCACGCACGAACCCGTCGTTTCCGAGCTGATCGACCTGCTCTCGCTTGAACGCCTGGAAGACAATCTGTTCCGCGGCCAGAGCCGCGATATCGGCACCAAGTACGTTTTTGGCGGCCAGGTGCTGGGCCAGGCGCTGTCCGCCGCCCAGAAGACGGTCGAGAATGGCCGTCACGTGCATTCGTTGCATGCCTACTTCCTGCGCGCCGGCAACATCGACCATCCCATCGTCTACGACGTGGACCGCACCCGTGACGGCGGCAGCTTCTCCGTGCGCCGGGTCACCGCGATCCAGCACGGCAAGGTGATCTTCTTCTGTGCGGCCTCGTTCCAGCAGGCCGAGACCGGCGCCGAGCACCAGCACAAGATGCCGGAAGTGCCGCAGCCGGAAGACATCGAGCCGAACCAGCCACTGCCGCAGGCCGTCCTGGATCGTCTGCCGATCAAGGTGCAGCGCTGGCTCTCGCGGGGCGGCCCGTTCGAGTTCCGCCATGTCTACCCGCGCGACGAACTCCATCCGCCCAAGCGCCCGCCGTACCACCAGGTCTGGCTGCGCCTGAACGAGACCGTCGGCGATGCCCCGGAGCTGCACCAGGCGCTGCTCGCCTACGCCTCGGATTTCCACCTGCTCGGCACCGCGACCTTCCCGCACGGCATCAGCTACTACCAGCCGCACGTGCAGATGGCCTCGCTGGACCATGCGATCTGGTTCCACCGCCCGTTCCGCGCCGACGACTGGCTGCTGTACTCGCTGGACAGCCCCAGCGCGCAGGATTCGCGTGGCCTGGCCCGTGGCCAGTTCTTCACCCGCAACGGCATCCTGGTCGCCAGTACGGCGCAGGAAGGCCTGATCCGCGTGGTCGACGACAGCGCCGCGGCCGCCGCCGTGCCGGCCAAGGACTGACATGAGACAGATCTTCAACAGCCAGCGCGTGGAAACCGTCGAAGGCGTGGCCCAGCTGCTGCGCGACGCCGGCATCGAGGTGCGCATCACCAACGGACGCTCGTACCACAGCAAGCGCGGCAGCCAGTTCAGCTATCTGGACAAGGAAAAGGCCACTACCCACCCGACCCTGTGGGTGGTGCATGCCGATGACCAGCCCCGCGCCCGCGAGATCCTGCGCGATGCACGCCTGCTGGAAACCACCCGCCGCGACCACCCGACCGCGCAGTTCGCGTTCCGCGACGAGGTCGCCCAGAACGATGCGCCGCGCAACTGGGCCTGGCGCATCCGTATCGGGCTGCTGCTGGTGATCGCCGCCGTGGCGATGGTGGTGGTCATGCGCCACCGCGGCACCCCGGTCGTGGCGCCCGCGCCGGCCCCGGCGGTGCAGCCGGCTGCGTCGCCGACCGCACCGGCAGCCACCCCGCCGGAAGAAGAGGAAGTGCGGGTCCGGATCCAGCCCACCGAATAACGGGTAGTGGGGGGGGGGGGGGGGGGGGGGGGGGGGTTGGGGGCCTGCAGAGC
>NZ_JBHFHW010000038.1:63842-65170 GCF_057333975.1 Stenotrophomonas sp. AGC87 | reverse complement strand
CCCCCCCCCCCCCCCCCCCCCCCCCCCCCCCCCCCCCCCACTACCCGGTCACATCCGGGACCGGCACGCGTCATGATGGGACCATCCCCGGGGGAGGACATCATGACGCCGCATCCGCTGACCACCACGCTCGAACGCGAACTGCCCGCCGCTGCCGGCGGTTGCCAGCAGTCATATGGCCGCATCGTGCTGGCCTGCCAGAACACGGTCACCGCGATCGCACTGGCGATCACCCGCGACGTGCACGCCAGCGAGGACATCGCGCAGGAAGCCTTCATCAAGGCCTGGCAGCAGCTCAATCAGCTGCACAACCACGCCAGCTTCCTGCCGTGGCTGCGCCAGATCACCCGCAATCTCGCCCGCGACTGGCTGCGCGCCAACCGCGGCCGCCCGCTGTCCGGCGAGGCCGCCGAGATCGCCATCAACATGGCCGCCGACCCCAGCCCCAGTGCCCCGGAGCATCTGCAACGGGTGGAAGAAGAACTGGCCGCCGAAGAGATCATCTCGGCGCTGCCCGAAGACAGCCGTGAGACGCTGCTGCTTTACTACCGCGAAGGCCAGAGCTCGCAGCAGGTCGCCGATCTGCTCGGGCTCAGCGATGCCGCCGTACGCAAGCGCCTGTCGCGCGCTCGCGCCACCGTGCGCGAAGAGATGATGCGCCGCTTCAGCGAGTTCGCGCGCAGCAGCGCACCGAGCGCAGCGTTTGCGACCACCGTCGTGTCCATGGTGCTGGTCGCCGCCCCCGGCACGGCCAGTGCCGCGATCCTGCTCGGCACCGGGCTGGGCACCAGCAAGCTCGGCCTGGGCGGTGCCAGCGTTTCCGGCGGTGCCGCGCTGGGCTCGTTGACGGCAGCGGCCAGCCAGACCCACGTGTTGCCACCGGATTTCGCCTGGGGCGCGATCATCGGCAGCATGGTCGGCGGCGTGCTGGGCAGCTACCTGGGCGGCCGCTATCTGCTCTCGTATGCCGAGAGCCATGACGAGCGCACGGCCATCCGCGGCTTCGTGCACTACAGCACCTTCACCGCCATGGTGACCTGTGTGGCCGTGTTCGCCTTGGGCTTCCTGCCGCTGGCCTGGTACTGGCCGTTGGTGGCGTTGGCCATCGGCCTGGCCGTGATCAACTATCAATGCCTGGTTCCGCTGCAGCGGATCATGGCCCCGATGATCGCTCGCGATGCAGCGCGCCATGGTCGCACCGGCCCGAACTGGAAATACGAGTCGCTGTACGGCCGCAAGGCGCTGTGGGTAATGAACCTGTTCGTGATCGGCACCATCGCCTGGGCGATGTACAAGAACGGCCGCATCTGATGTAGAAAAGCGGCGGG
>NZ_JBHFHW010000038.1:60974-63789 GCF_057333975.1 Stenotrophomonas sp. AGC87 | reverse complement strand
CGCTTTCGTTGCACACCACCATACCGCTTACTTCGCGGCCGGTGCCTTCGGCGGCATCGGCGGCTTGCCATCGCGGTGCTTGCCATCGCGATGATCGCCACGCGGGCCACCGAACGGGCCCTTGGCGGCATCGAACTCGGCCTTGCTCAACTGGCCGTCCTTGTTGGTATCGGCCGCAGCGAACCAGGCATCACGATGCTGCTTCATGCGCAGCTCGCGGTCGGCCTTGTCCAGGTAACCATCCTTGTTGACGTCCATCGCATCGAAGCGCGCGGCCAGGCGCGGGTCGGCCTTGGCCTCTTCGCGGCTGATGCGGCCGTCCTTGTTGGTGTCCAGCTTGGCCATCCAGTCGCCATGCCCACCCGGGCCACGCCCGTGGCGCTTGCCGTGCCAGCGCGGCAGTTCCTCACGGGACAGCTTGCCGTCCTTGTTGGCATCGAGCGTGTCGAACTGCGCGGCCAGACGCGGCGACTTGGCCGCCTCGGTGCGGTCGATGAAGCCATCGCCATTGGTATCCAGCTTGGCGCGGGCGGGTTTGTCGGCGGCGGCGGGGGTATCGGCAGCGACCGCCAGGCCGGCAGCACCGGTGGACAGCAGCAGGGCCAGCAGCAGGAGGGATTTGCGGTTGCGCATGGGTAACTCCGGTTGGTGAGGGAAACTGCGTGCGGTGCGTGGCACCCACACCGGTAACAACGCATGGGCGCCAGCACCGTTGACAGCCCGGCCAGCCGTGTTCATTTGGCAGACAGTCGCGCCGGCTGCGACAGCACGGGGCTATGCTGTGGGCATGGCAATACACGGCGACCGCGACGACGAGCTGCGACTGTTCCAGACCGGTGACCACCCCTGTGGCTACTGGCCGGAACGGGCCGCACGCGATCTGGTGCTCGACCCCAACGATCCGCGCCTGGGCACGCTGTACCCGATGGCACTGGGCTGGGGGTTCCGCCGCTCCGGCGATCTGGTCTACCGCCCGCACTGCGCGGACTGCCACGCCTGCGTGGCCGTGCGCATCCCCGTCGCCCGCTTCGCACCGGACCGCAGCCAGCGCCGCTGCCTGGCCCGCAATGCGGATCTGGAAGTGCGGATCGTCGCGGCCGAGCAGACCGACGAGCAGTTCGCGCTGTACCACCGTTACCTGTCCCATCGGCACGCACAGGGCGGCATGGACGAGCACGGCCCGCACGAGTTCGACCAGTTCCTGATCGGCCGCTGGTCGCAGGGGCGTTTCATCGAAATCCGCGGCCCAGCCGAGGACGGCCATCGTGGCCCGCTGCTCGGGGTCGCCGTGACCGATGTCACCCCGCAGGGGCTCTCGGCGGTCTACACCTTCTTCGATCCGGACCAGGCTCATCGCGGCCTGGGTACCTTCGCGATCCTGCAGCAGATCGCCTGGGCCCAGCGCGAGCAGCTGCCGCACCTGTACCTGGGCTACTGGATCCGCAACCACCGCAAGATGGACTACAAGCGCCGGTTCCGCCCGCTGGAGGCCTATGACGGCCGCCGCTGGCACGCCTTCGATGACGAATTGGACGGCCGCTGACGCATCACTGACACCGCGCCGGGTGCAAAATAGGCGGATGAAAGCCCATCCCCTGATCCTTGCCCTGGCCCTGCTCTGCGGCGCCTGTGCCCAGTCCCCCGCCAAGACCGCCACCATGCCGGATTCCGCCTCCGCACCGCTGCGGATCGCCACGTACAACACCTCGCTGTACAGCGACGAGACCGGCGGCCTGATCGCCGAGCTCGAAGGCGACAGCGAACACGCGCGCAAGATTGCCGCCGTCCTGCAGCAGGTCCGCCCGGATCTGGTCCTGCTCAACGAGTTCGATTACGACGACGCCCATCGCGCCGCTGATCTCTTCCAGAAGCGCTACCTGGAAGCCGCCCAGCCGGGCGGCGGTGAACCGCTGCATTACGCCTATCGCTACCTCGCCCCGGTCAACACCGGCGTGCAGAGCGGACTGGACCTGGACAACAACGGCGAGATCGGTGGCGAAGGCCGCGCCCGTGGCAACGATGCCTGGGGCTACGGCCTGCACCCGGGCCAGTACGGCATGCTGGTGCTGTCGCGCTACCCGATCGATGAAGCCAAGGTCCGCAGTTTCCAGCTGCTGAAGTGGAGCACGATGCCCGGCGCCCTGCGCCCGATCGACCCGCGCACCGGGAAATCCTTCTACAACGACCACGTCTGGTCGCAGCTGCGCCTGTCCTCCAAATCGCATTGGGACGTGCCGGTGACCACCCCGAACGGCACCGTGCACGCGCTGGTCTCGCACCCCACCCCGCCGGTCTTCGACGGCCCCGAAAAGCGCAACGCCGCCCGCAACCACGACGAACTGCGCCTGTGGCAGGACTACCTCAAGGACCGCGACACTTCATGGCTCTGCGATGACCGCGGCCAGTGCGGCGGCCTCGCGCAGGACGCGCGCTTCGTCATCCTCGGCGATCTCAACAACGACCCGGTGGACGGCGACGGCCGCCACGACGCCATCGTCGAACTGATCGAAAACCCCCGCGTCCTGCGCTACCCCACCCCGCGCAGCGTCGGCGCCGAACAGACCAGCCTGGCCTATGCCGAGAAAGGCATCGTCCGCAAAGGCGCCCCCTTCCACGCCACCGGCGACTTCGGCCCGAAATCCGGCACCATGCGCCTGGATTACGTCCTGCCCTCGGTCGGCTTCAGCTACATCGGCAGCGGCGTGTTCTGGCCCGCCAATGAAAGCCCGGAAGCAAAAATCGCCGACGGCAGCGACCACCACCTCGTATGGGTCGACCTGAAGTAAGGCCCGCGTCGCTCTCAACGAAAAACGGC
>NZ_JBHFHW010000038.1:58470-60907 GCF_057333975.1 Stenotrophomonas sp. AGC87 | reverse complement strand
AGCCAAGGCTCGCCGTTTTTCGTTTGCTCCGCTGTTCGAACCGCACAACCGACCTTCCACGAAGAGGTGATCGGGCAGCCCGATGAAGGACCGTGTGCGGCATGGATGCCGCACTACGAGCCCCCAGGGATGGGTTTACGGCGTGTCCTGCATCGGGCTGCCCGATCGCCTCACACCGACAGCAACCAAGGCGCCCAGCTTCGGCTTCGGCCTCAAACCCGGCTCAAGACCGCAACTCGATCCCGATAGCCTCAGCCGCCTCACGCGCAATCTTCCGCGCCTCCTCGATATCCGCACCGCGCGCCAGCGTCACCCCCACCCGGCGATGCCCGTGCACACTCGGCTTGCCGAACAACCGCAGCGCCGAATCCGGATGCACCAGCGCCGCCGCCACATTGCTGAAGAACGGCACGCCCTCACCATGCGCCAACAGCGCGCACGACGCCGACGGACCACTCTGGCGGATCACCGGAATCGGCAGCCCCAGAATCGCGCGCGCATGCAGCGCGAACTCACTCAACTCCTGCGAGGCCAACGTCACCAGACCCGTGTCATGCGGCCGCGGCGATACCTCGCTGAACCACACCTCGTCGCCCTTCACGAACAGCTCGACCCCGAACAGCCCCCAGCCGCCCAGCTCATCGGTGATCGCCTGCGAAATCTCCTCCGCCCGCGCCAGCGCGCGCGGCGACATCGGCTGCGGCTGCCAGCTCTCGCGGTAATCCCCATCCTTCTGCCAATGCCCGATCGGCGCGCAGAACGAGGTCCCGCCCGCATGGCGGACAGTCAGCAGGGTGATTTCGTACTCGAAATCGATGAAGCCCTCCACGATGCAGCGCCCGGCACCGGCGCGGCCACCGGTCTGCGCATACTCCCAGGCCGGTGCGATGTCCGCGTCCTGGCGGAGCGTGCTCTGGCCCTTGCCCGAGGAGGACATCACCGGCTTGACCACGCACGGCAGCCCGATCGCAGCGACCGCCGCGCGGTACTCGGCGTCGGTATCAACGAAACGGTACGGCGAGGTCGGCAGGCCCAGCGTCTCGGCGGCGAGCCGGCGGATGCCCTCGCGGTCCATGGTCAGGCGAGCGGCACGCGCAGTCGGCACTACCCGCAGCCCCTGCTCCTGTTCCAGCTGGACGAGCGTTTCGGTATGGATCGCCTCGATCTCGGGCACCACCAGATGCGGCTTCTCCAGGGCGATCAGCGCGCGAAGCGCCATCGCGTCGAGCATGTCGATCACGTGCGAGCGGTGCGCCACCTGCATTGCCGGCGCGTCGGCATAGCGGTCGGCGGCGATCACCTCCACCCCCAGCCGCTGCAGTTCGATGGCGACCTCCTTGCCAAGTTCACCGGACCCCAGCAGCAGCACACGGGTGGCGGAAGGAGACAGCGGCGTACCGAGCGTGGACATGGCGGTGTTCCGGGCAACAGGGGCGGGAGGGCATTTTAGCCGCTGCGCCCCCTCCATGAGCGGCCTTCCCGGCACTTGCGGAGTGATATCAATTTGATATCTTCCAATCAACTACCCAAGGACGCCCCGCCATGAAAGAGAAGTCGATCCGCTCGCTGTCCGGCCTGCCCTTCCTGCTGCTGGTGCTGGCCCTGACCGCGGTGGCCGTGTGGATGTTCGTGGTCGGGGTGGACAAGGGCAACCGCAACCCGGCGCTGATCATTGGCAGCCTCCTGCTGGCCACCACCGCCCTGCTCAGTCTGGTCGGCCTGTATACGGTGCAGCCCAACCAGGCCGTGGTCGTCAGCCTGTTCGGCAAGTACGTCGGCACCGTAAAAGAAAACGGCCTGCGCTGGAACAACCCGTTCTTCACCAAGGTCAAGGTGAGCCAGCGCGTGCGCAACTTCGAGAGCGGCAAGCTCAAGGTCAACGAGCTGGACGGCAGCCCGATCGAGATCGCCGCGGTGATCGTGTGGCAGGTGGTGGATGCTTCCGAAGCTGTCTACAACGTGGATGACTACGAGAGCTTCGTGCACATCCAGTCCGAATCGGCGCTGCGCGCGATGGCGACCAGCTATCCGTATGACCAGCACGAAGAAGGCCAGCTGTCGCTGCGCAGCCATGCCGCTGAAATCTCCCAGCACCTCAAGGACGAGCTGGCCGAGCGCCTGGCCGATGCCGGCGTGCAGGTGATCGATGCGCGCATCAGCCACCTCGCCTATGCCCCGGAAATCGCCCAGGCCATGCTGCAGCGCCAGCAGGCGAACGCCGTCATCGCTGCACGCACGCGGATCGTCGCTGGTGCGGTCGGCATGGTCGAAATGGCCCTGGCCGAACTGCAGAAGAACGGCGTGGTCCAGCTCGATGAAGAGCGCAAGGCGCACATGGTGAGCAACCTGCTGACTGTGCTGTGTTCGGACCGTGGCACCCAGCCGGTGGTCAACGCCGGTTCGCTGTATTGATGCACCAGCGTGCCGACCCAGGGTC
>NZ_JBHFHW010000038.1:47664-58410 GCF_057333975.1 Stenotrophomonas sp. AGC87 | reverse complement strand
CGGCACCTGCCAACGCAACCCGGCGCCGAGGGGACGGCACGGGGTGTAGATAAAGGACCCCCGCATGACTGAAAAGAAAGCGTACCCGCTGCGTATCAATGCCGACGTTCTGGCGGCAGCGCAGCGCTGGGCCGACGACGAACTGCGCAGCCTCAATGCGCAGATCGAATACGTGCTGCGTGATGCACTGCGCAAGGCCGGACGCCTTCCCAGACCCACCACCGACAAGGAGAGCAAGACATGAGCGCACGTTGGACGTATCTGACCGTTGAAATCAAACCGAATCTGATGGGCATCGTCAAAGCAGAGCAGATCCAGGACGCACTGACCCGACACGGCCAGCTGGGGTGGGAACTGGTCAATGTGATCAGCCTGGTGTCCGCAACCCCCTTCACCACGGCAGTGGCGATCTTCAAGAAGGAGGCGTGAGATGCGGATGCTGACACGCTGGGGATCGACCCTCCTGATGTTGTGCGCAAGCACCCTCGCCCACGCCACGTCACCGGAACAGACGGCGAGCGCATTGCTGGATCACCTTGAGGCAGACAGGACCACTGCCGCCGAGGCGATGTTCACGCCAGAGATGGCCAAGGCCGTTCCCGCCGCGCAACTCCGAACCCTCTGGCAGTCGCTGGGCGAACTTCGTGAGCGCGGTACCGCACGCATCACCACGCACGAGGGCATGACCATCATCGTCGTGCCCCTGACGTTCGCCAAGGGCGCGCTCGATGCGCAGATCGTGGTGGACGCGCAGCAGCGCGTGGCGGGCCTGATGTTCAAACCTGCGGCGGCACCAGCCGCGCCCGCGCCGCCGGCCGATGCGCCCTATCGCGAATCCTCGTTCGAGGTCCCCACCGCGACCGGCGCACTGCCGGGAACACTGGCGATGCCGACCGGCCGCGGCCTCTTCCCCGCCGTCGTGCTGGTGCACGGCTCCGGCCCGCAGGATCGCGATGAAACCGTCGGCCCCAATCGCCCGTTCCTGGACGTGGCGCGCGGCCTGGCGGCGCAGGGCATCGCGGTGCTGCGCTACGACAAGCGTACGAAGGTGCGCCCGCAGGACTTCGTCGGCCGGGATTTCACCATGGACGATGAGACCACTGACGATGCCGTTGCCGCAATCAACGCAATGGCCGGCGCACCTGGCATCGATCCAGGTCACCTGTACGTCATGGGTCACAGCCAGGGCGGCATGCTGGCGCCACGCATCGCACAGCAGTCGGACAAGGTGGCCGGTCTGATCCTGTGGTCGGCACCGGCGCGCTCACTGCTGACGCTGTTGCCGGAGCAGAACCGCTATCTGCTGGGGCTGCGGGGCCAGATCAGCGCGGAGGAACAGGCCTTCCTGGACACGCTCGATGCACAGATCGCCGCCGCACGTGGCACTGCCGACGTGCCGGCCAAGGACCTGCCGCTGGGCCTGCCGGCCGCCTACTGGCGCGCCTTTGAAGAGGTTGACCCGGTCGCCGATGCGCGCGCCTTGAAGCAACCGATCCTGCTGTTGCAGGGCGGCCGCGACATCCAGGTGATCGATACGGATTGGCAGTTGTGGAAACGCGGCCTGTCGCGCCAGCGATCTGTCACCTTCCGCGACTACCCCAGCCTCAACCACCTCGGCATCGCCGGGCAAGGCCCGGGCACCCTGGAGGAATACGCCAGCCCCGGCCATGTATTGCCGCAGCTGATCGACGATGTTGCCCGCTGGATCAAGGAGCGATCATGAGCACGCGCAGTTCCGCTCTACCACGCAGCATCGAGGTCGCCCCGGCACCAGCCTGGCGGTTGCTCTGGCTGTGGATTCCGCTACTGCTCGTCGCTGGCCTGATGGTCGGCACCGCGCTGGACGCACCGGAGCGTTCGCACACCGAGCTGATGATCACGTTGCCTTTCCTGGCCGTACTGGCAGCCGTACTGACCTGGGCCTACAGCCGGCGTCGCATCGTGCTGCATGAGGACACCCTGGAGGTGCAGTCGACCTTCTACCGCAAGCGCGTGCCGGTGAGCGAGATGCGTCTGGACGAAGCGCGCATCGTCGATTTCGCCGAGCATGGCCGGTACAAGCCCTCGATCAAGACCAACGGCTACGGCGTACCGGGCTTCCAGTCCGGGCACTACCGCATGGCCGATCGCAGCAAGGCGTTCTGCCTGATCACCGACAGCAGCCGTGTGCTGCACCTGCCGCTGCGCGATGGCAGCGCCCTGGTGATCAGCCCGGAGCGCCCACGTGCACTGCTCGATGCCCTGCAGGCGCTGGCCGCGCGGCCGGGCGCGCACTAAGCTGGCAGCATGCGCCGATCCCCTGCCCTGCTGATCAACACCGCCGAGATCGAACTGTGGCCCGGCGGCCTGCTGCGTGCACGCGGCTCTGCCGACGCGCGCGCCTTGGCTCGCGCGCAGTGGGTCCTGCGGCGCAAACGCGATGGGCGCTACCTCGCCGTCGCTACCGCCCACGGCGTGCTGCCGCTGGTGCCGCGCCTGATGCGCGAGCCGGGCATCGAGGAGGCATTGGATGCGCTGGACCGTCAGGTGCTGGATCGCCGCCGTGGCAGCGCACCCGATACGGTGCTGCCCCTGAGTGGACTGCAGCATCGCCTCGAAACCCTCGGAATTGATGCCGATGCTTACGAGGCCGCGACCGGTCTGGCGCTGGAAGCAGAACCGGCTCAGCTGCACCTGGCCGGCTTCGACCGCTACCGGCGGCCACTCTGGCTGCAGCGTGACGCCGCCCGCAGCTGGCAACGCCTGCGCGCGCGGGCCGCTGCCGATGGCATCGCCCTGGATGCGATCTCCGGTTACCGCAGCCACGATTACCAGCTCGGTATCTTCGCGCGCAAACGCAGCCGCGGGTTGAGCGTGGAGGAGATTCTGACGGTCAATGCCGCCCCCGGGTACAGCGAGCACCACAGCGGCTACGCGCTGGATATCGGCACCCCGGGCGAACCGCCCGCCGAAGAGTCGTTCGAATCAACCGCCGCGTTCGCGTGGCTGGGCGAGCATGCCGGTCGCTTCGGGTTCCAGCTGAGCTACCCGCGGGACAACCCGCACGGGATTGTCTACGAGCCGTGGCATTGGTGCTGGCGACACCCCACACCCTGACCGGCGCGAACCGCCTCACCCCTGCGAACGGTTGGTCGTCACTTTCGGATCCACCGTGAAATCGGCGATCCGCCACAGGTACAGACTCGCGTAGGTCCGGAACGGACCCCATTTCTCGCCGCGGGCGAGCAGTTCCTTCGGGGTGGGCATCACCTCGGCCTTGTCCACGCGCTGCGCGCCCTTGCGGACACCGAGGTCGTCCACCGGCAGGATGTCCGGCCGACCCAGCCGGAACATCAGCATCATCTCCACCGTCCAGCGGCCGATGCCGCGGATCGGCACCAGGGCATCGATGATGGCGTCGTGGTCCATCACCGACATCCGGCGCAGGTCGGGAATCTCCCCGGCCGCCTCGCGCCGCGCCAGGTCGCGCAGGGCCAGTGCCTTGTTGCCGGAAACGCCACAGACCCGCAGCCCGGGGTCATCGATACGCGCGAGCGTATCGGCGTGCAGCCGCGTGCTGCCGATGGCCGTCTCCACCCGTCCGACGATGGTCGAGGCGGCCTTGCCGCTGAGCTGCTGGAACAGGATTGCCCTGGCCAGCGCATCGACCGGATCGAACGTCTTCGCCCACCCGGGCTGCGCCTGGATCGGGCCGAGCCGCTTCATCCACGTGCCCAGCCGCCGGTCGCGCCGGCTCAGCCAGTCATGCGCCTCATCGACATCAAAGCCACGGCGGTATCGGGGCATGTCAGCGCCTCAGCGCGTTCAGCCCGTACGCCAGCCAGCCCACCATCAGGGCCGTGCCGCCGATCGGTGCCAGCTGGGTGCTGAACTTCCACAGGGCGCCGGCCACCAGGCTGCCGGAGAACAGCAGCGTACCGATCAGCAGCACATACAGGGCCAGCCGGCCGAGCGTGTTCTGCTGGGTAGGGCCGAGTACGGCCAGCGCCACGCCGTGCCCGAAGGCATACAGCGCCGCGGTGGTGACATGCGACTGCGCCAGCGGGTCGGCGATGCCATGGGAGGCGTAAGCCGACAGGCCCACCGCCGTGGCTGCGAGCAGGCCGCCCAGGCCGGCCAGCAGGGAGGGTTTGCGCGTGCGTCGTTCCAGGTTGAGCATGCTTGCGTCCTTCAGCCAGTGCCCCGCTGCCGGAGCCAAAAAAAAACGCGCCGCAGGAAGCGGCGCGTTTCAGGTCGTGCGTTACATCACGGCAACCGTCGGTTTACTTGACGGCCCAGTAGATGTCGTACGTGCCTTCCGGAGTGAACGACTTGTCCACGCCGTCCTTCCAGGACTCGTACGGACGATCGATCACTTCGTTGCCGCCGGTCACCGACCACGCACGCAGGGCGTTGCGGGCGATGTCCAGGCCGGCCATGTGGCCGGTGTAGGCCGCGTGGGCCGAACGATGCGGAGCAACGTGCACGTACTTGACCGGTGCACCACCGTCGATCTTCACCGTCAGGGCTTCGGCCGTCGCGGCTTCAGCACCCTTCTTCTTGACCGGCTGGGCCACGTCGAAGGCGTACTTCTCGGCGCCGAAATCGGTGGTGATGATGCGGAACGGACCGGCGGCTTCGAGGTTGTTGGCCTCCATGACGCGCTTGATCCACTCCTGGTTGTCCTTGATGGACTTGGTGATGGTCTCCTGGCCGCGATCCACGTTGCCGGCGGTGACGACCAGCAGGTCCTCGGCCGGGACGTCCACGATGGCCAGATCGGTCAGCGGGGCTTCGGCGGTGCGGTAGTCGATGTTCGGCACGGTGGCCAGCATGTTGGCCATGCGCGACAGACCCAGCTTCAGGTCGTCACCGGCGTGACGGCTGACGTACAGGCCAGCGTAACGACCGAACAGGTTGAAACCGTACTTGACGCTGTAGTCCTGCGTGATCTTGACGTTGCGGCCACCCTTGCCGGTCGGCTCCAGGGTGAAGCTGGTGGTCTTGTCGTGACCCTTGGAGGCGTCCTCGATCGCGATCGCCACGTGCTTGTTCTGCTCGGACTCGGTGATCACCCAGCTACCCTCGCCCAAGGAGCTTTCCTTGGAGGCGTAGTCCAGGCGTGCGCCGACGCCGGCAGCGGGGCCGGAGTACTTCAGTTCAACGGAGGGATCGCGCAGCAAGAGCGGGTTCCAGTCCTTGAAGCGGCGCAGGCTGTTGACCGTGTCGTACACGATCGTCATCTTGCGGTTGGTCTCGATGCTTTCGGAAATATGGCGCTCGCCCGGCAGACATACGCCAATGATGACGAACAGGCCAGCCACGATCCCCAAGGCGATCAGGAACTCGATAATACGGGTCATTCAGGAGTCTCCGGGGCCGATCCCACGGCCGGGTTGATTGAAGCGAAGCGCCAATCCTAGCAGGCTTCGCCGGTGTTGTTGATCAGGGTTGGCACACCGGTTTCCATGTCGGCAGCGGTTTTGCATAGACAAGGAGCGGAAAGATAACGCATCGCGCGTGTCAGCACGTAGCGGATGGACAATATTTCTTTGCCGGATTCGGCCGCCGAGACCGAAAATCCCCCTGCATCGCTTGCGCTGCAAGGGTTTAGCCGAATTCAGAAATTACCTACAAACCCGTGACCGCCCGAAGGCCGGCGACGGGTCCACAGGCTCAGACCAGCTGCAGTTCGAAGGCCTTGAGCACCGCCCGGGTACGGTCGCGCACCCCCAGCTTGGAGAGGATGTTGGAGACGTGGTTCTTGATCGTGCCCTCGGCCACGCCCAGTGAATTGGCGATCTCCTTGTTGGAGAAGCCGCTGGCCATCAGCCGCAGGATCTCGGTTTCGCGGTCGGTCAGCGGGTCCGGCCGGTCCAGGCTCACGAACTCGTTGCGCATGTGCTCCAGGCCCGACAGCAGGCGCTGGGTGACCGCCGGCTGCACCAGCGAGCCACCATCGGCCACGGTCCGGATCGCGCCCACCAGCTGATCCAGGGTCACGTCCTTGAGCAGGTAGCCCTTGGCGCCGGCCTTGAGCCCGGCCAGGACGAGCTGGTCGTCGTCGAAAGTGGTCAGGATGATGGTCGGCGGCAGCTGGTTCAGCCGCGACAGCATCTGCAGCGCCTCCAGGCCGGACATGACCGGCATGCGCATGTCCATCAGGACCACGTCCGGGCGGACCTGGGGAACCACTTCGACTGCCTGCCGGCCATCGGCGGCCTCGGCGACCACCTCGATGCCGTCATCGAGCGCCAGCAGTGAGCGGATCCCCTGCCGCACCAGGGTTTGGTCGTCGACCAGGCAGACGCGAATCATCAACGCACTCCTTCAATGACAGCGGTCAGCATCAATACTGGCACGCCGGGTACCGAGGCACGAAGGCGGAAGCCCTGTCCCCGGCGGGTTTCGATCTGCAGCTCACCACCGCATTGTTGCAGGCGCTCGCGCATCCCGCGCAACCCGTTGCCGACCACGATCCCGTCGGCGCCCACCCCGTCATCATGCGCTTCCAGCACCACGATGCCCGGGGCCTCGCGCCGGACCTTGATCCACAGGTTGCGCGCGCCGGCGTGCCGCACTGCATTGGTGATGATTTCCTGGGTGCAGCGCAGCAGCACATGAGCGCGCTCGGGGTCTTCCACGCTCAGCGGCTCGTCGATATCCAGGTGGATATCCAGCGAGGGCACCTGCTCGGTCAGCGGGCGCAGCGCGGCGGCCAGATCGATGGCGCCACTGTCGCGCAGCTGGCTGACCGCCTCGCGCACGTCGGTCAGCAGCAGCTTGGCCAGGGTATGGGCCTGATGCACGTGCTCCTGGGCCTGGCCCTCGGTGATGTGGCCGGCCACCTCCAGATTCAGGCTGAGCGCGGTCAGGTGATGGCCCAACAGATCGTGCAGCTCGCGCGAAATGCGGGTGCGTTCGTTGACGCGGGCGCTTTCGGCCAGCAGCACGCGGGTGGCGCGCAGCTCGGTATTGAGCCGGCGCTGCTCTTCCCGGGCATCGGTCTGCTGCCGCGCGACCAGGCTGGTCACGAAGATGAACATGGAGAAGCCGCCATACAGCAGCGACTGCATCACCGCTTCGAACAGTGAGAAATTGAGGATCAGGTAGTAGACCGGCAGCACCGCCAGCTGGCTCAGCAGCAGCCAGATCACGCCACCGCGCACCGGCAGCATCCACGGGATGACGCCGGCAGCGACCATCATCAGGATGCTGCCCAGCCCGGAGCCGCTCAGATAGCTCACGCCCAGCGCCGAGGCGGTGAGCAGCACCAGCATGACCCGGTCGTACCAGCGCGAGTGGCCGCCGTTGCGCAGCCCGCGGGTCAGCCAGAAGTACCCGGCGCCGAAGGCCAGATACGCGGCGAACAACCACAGCGCCCAGGCATCGACGCCACCGCCGCGGCGCAGCAGTGCTTCGTACTGTGAATAAACCAGAGGGAGTCCGACCATGACCCAGGTGAACAGGCCGGCCAGTCGCAGTACTCGGGTGTGGCTGAGGTATCCCAACATGGACGCATAGTAGGCTGAACCTGTTCCCCTGCACTCCCACAGAAGTCATGCCTGTCCGCTCGCGGGGGGAAGCCACCCATGCAATAATCGGACCGAGGGCCCCTTGATGGGCCAACCGCGTTACCCCACGGAGTCACAATGTCGATTGTCATCCGCGACGTGCGCGAGCACGAGCTCGATTCCGTCCTGGCCCTGAACAACAATGCCGGCCTGGCCATCCTGCCGTTGGATGCCGCCCGCCTGCGTCTGTTCTATGAAAGCGCTGAGTATTTCCGCGTCGCCGAGCGCGACGGCAACCTGGCCGGTTTCCTGATCGGCTTCGGCAGCGACAGCCAGCACGACAGCAGCAACTTCGCCTGGTTCAAGCAGCAGCTTGACAGCAAATTCTTCTACATCGACCGCATCGTGGTCGCCAGCCGCCGTCGCGGCGGTGGCGTTGGCCGTGCGTTCTATGCCGATGCGCAGAGCTACGCCGAGCTGCGCTACCCGCAGCTGACCTGCGAGGTGTTCCTGGATCACGGTGCCGATGCCGCCCTGCTCTTCCACGGCAGCTTCGGCTTCCGCGAGGTCGGGCAGAACAACATGGCCCACGTGGATGTACGCGCCAGCATGCTGCTCAAGGACCTGTGCAGTTACCAGTGGGTGCACGACACCTACGGCGACCAGTTGCCGGATGTGCCCTGGGTGGGCCATCGCCGCGAGCCGCTGCGCGTGCAGCAGCAGACGGGGACCTGATCGGTGGCAGCGAACATGGATTTTGAACAGGCCGGTGAACTGAAGATCGGCCAGGTCGGCATCGCCAATCTGCGTATCCGCACCCTCGATGTCGAGCGCCTCACCCGTGAAATGCAGGAACGTGTGGCACGTGCACCGAAGCTGTTCGGGCGTGCGGCAGTGATCCTGGATTTCGGCGGGCTCAGCAAAATGCCGGACGTGGCGACCGCCAAGGCGCTGCTGGACGGCCTGCGCAAGGCCGGCGTGCTGCCGGTTGCGCTGGCCTACGGCACCACCGAAACCGACCTGCTTTCCCAGCAGCTCGGCCTGCCGCTGCTGGCCAAGTTCCGCGCCCAGTACGAGCGCGCCGAGGCCGAGCCGGCTCCTGCGCCCCTGCCGGTCGCCGAACCGCCGCCGCGCCGTGCGCGTGCCGCCGCTGCCGTGCCTGCGGCGCCGGCACCCGCCGCTGTGGCCACCGGAGGCGCGCCCAAGCCGGGCCGCATGCAGACCGCCAACGTCCGCTCGGGCCAGCAGCTGTACGCGGAGAACTGCGACCTGACCGTCATGGCCACCGTCGGCGCGGGCGCCGAAGTGATCGCCGATGGCAGCATCCACATCTACGGTACGCTGCGGGGCCGTGCCCTGGCAGGTGCCCAAGGCAACACCACGGCGCGTATCTTCTGCCGTGAATTCCACGCTGAACTGGTCGCCATTGCCGGCCATTACAAGGTACTGGACGATGTTCCGGACTCCCTGCGCGGCAAGGCCGTGCAGGTGTGGCTGGAACAGGACCAGATCAAGATCGCTGCGCTGGACTGACGCAGCCCCCAAACAGAAGAATCAGGAGAAATCCTTTGGCTGAAATCATCGTAGTCACCTCCGGCAAGGGCGGCGTCGGCAAGACCACCAGCAGCGCCAGCCTGGCCTGCGGGTTGGCACGTCGTGGCAAAAAGGTGGCGGTGATCGACTTCGACGTCGGCCTGCGCAACCTGGACCTGATCATGGGCTGCGAGCGCCGCGTGGTGTACGACTTCGTCAATGTCGTGCACGGCGAAGCGACCCTCAAGCAGGCCCTGATCAAGGACAAGCGCTTCGACAACCTGTACGTGCTGGCTGCCTCGCAGACCCGCGACAAGGACGCACTGACCCAGGAAGGCGTGCGCAAGGTGCTCGACGATCTCATCGCCGACGGCTTCGAATACGTCATCTGCGACTCCCCGGCCGGTATCGAGAAGGGCGCGTTCCTGGCGATGTACTACGCCGACCGTGCGGTCGTGGTGGTGAACCCGGAAGTGTCCTCGGTGCGCGACTCGGACCGCATCATCGGTCTGCTCGATTCGAAGACCCACAAGGCCGAATCCGGCAAGAACGTGCCGGCCTTCCTGCTGCTTACGCGCTACAGCCCGGTACGGGTGGAAAGCGGCGAAATGCTCAGCATCACCGACGTGGAAGAAGTGCTGGGCCTGAAGGCCATTGGCGTGGTGCCCGAATCGGGCGACGTGCTCAATGCGTCCAACAAGGGCGAGCCTGTGATTCTGGACCCCGAATCGGCGGCGGGCCAGGCATACGAAGATGCGGTGGGTCGCATCCTTGGCGAAGAGCGTCCGATGCGCTTCACCACCGTGGAGAAGAAAGGCTTCTTCAGCAAGCTGTTCGGAGGGTAAGCATGGGACTGTTCGATTTCCTGAACCGAAAGAAGACCACTGCCGAAACGGCCAAGAACCGCCTGCAGATCATCATCGCGCAGGAACGCAGCCACCGCGGCGGCCCGGACTACCTGCCCCTGCTGCAGCGCGAGCTGCTGGAAGTGATCAAGAAGTACGTCAACATCGACGCTGATGCGGTCAAGGTCGATCTGGTCAAGGACGGCGAGCACGATGTGCTCGATATCTCCGTCGCCTTGCCGGAAGGCCCGCAGCAGCCCTGATCGACATCGCCCCTTCCGTTCTGGAAGGGGCGGTTGAGCGGTAACCCATGAACGACGCTGCCCCCACCGCCGAACCGCAGGTCACCCGCGTCGGCGATATCCGTTTCGACGATGCCCTCGCCCTGCTCGCCACCCACGATCTGCACCTGCATCGTGTGGCCGATGGCGCGCCGATTCCGGGCAGCTATTGGGGCGAACCCGAAGCCGGCATCATCGGCAGCGACGTGTATGTCCGCGATGACACCCCCGTGCACTCGATGCTGCACGAAGCCTGCCACCTGATCGTGCTGCCGCCGGAGCGGCGTGCGCTGGTGCATACCGATGCCACCGATTCGGTGCCCGAAGAAGACGCCACCTGTTACCTGCAGATCGTGCTGGCCGGGCAACTGCCGGGTGTAGGCAGCGCGCAGTTGATGCTGGACATGGATGCTTGGGGGTATACGTATCGGTTGGGGTCGACCAAGGCGTGGTTCGAGCAGGATGCGGAAGATGCCAGAGCGTGGCTGGTCGAGCGCGGCCTTCTTCCTGCGTAAATCCGCACATGCGGTCAGTCCCGGCGGCCTTGATCCCCGGTAGTGGGGGGGGGGGGGGGGGGGGGGGGGGGGGGGGGGG
>NZ_JBHFHW010000038.1:46186-47643 GCF_057333975.1 Stenotrophomonas sp. AGC87 | reverse complement strand
CTCCTGGACAAGTGACGCATTGCCTGGCTGCCGGCCAGCCCCCCCACTACACGGATCAGCCCTGCCCTGCCATCGCGCGCAGGGTGATGCCCACGATGTACGCCAGATACGTGCCCGTCGCGTAGCCCATCGTACCGAGCAGCACACCGACCGGCGCCAGCGAGGGATGGAACGCCGCCGCGACCAC
The DNA here is from genome assembly GCF_057333975.1 of Stenotrophomonas sp. AGC87. NCBI lineage: Bacteria > Pseudomonadati > Pseudomonadota > Gammaproteobacteria > Lysobacterales > Lysobacteraceae > Stenotrophomonas > Stenotrophomonas sp. AGC87. The sequence goes on along the minus strand of NZ_JBHFHW010000038.1, from coordinate 47,456 downwards.
GGGCGCGGAGGCTGGCCCGCCGATGTTGGACTGCGAACCGATCGCGAAGTAGAAGAACGGCACCTTCAGCGCGCGTGCCAGCGCCCACAGCAGCACGATGTGCACCGCAATCCAGATCAGGCCGAGCAGGAACAGCCACGGGCGGTCCAGCAGTGCGAGCAGGTCCATCTGCATGCCGATGCAGGCGATCAGGAAGTACAGCAGCAGCGAGCCGAGCTTGGAGGCACCGGCGCCTTCCAGGTTGCGCGCACGGGTGAAGCTCAACGCCAGGCCGCAGGTGGTGGAGATCACCACCACCCACACGAAAGGCGCGTCCAGACTGAACTGCGAGGCCCAGGCGACATGGCCCTTGAACCACGCCGAGACCGGCCCGGCAATCGCATGCGACAGCCCCACCACGCCAAAGGCAACGGCGACGATCAGCATCAGGTCGGTCAGGCTGGCCACGCGCTCGTGCTGTGCCTGGAAGGCCTGGATGCGCAGCTTGAGGGCATCGATGCCCGACGTATCGGCGCCACTACGCGCGTCGATCTTCGCCGCGCGCCCGGCCATGAAGATCAGCACCGCCATCCACACATAACCGACACCGACATCGACCACCGCGAACTGTCCGAAGGTGGTCGCGTTGACATCGAACACTTCGCGCATGGCCAGCATGTTGGCGCCGCCGCCGATCCAGCTGCCGGCCAGCGCCGCCATGCCCGCCCAGGTATCGCCGGCGACGGTGGCCGGATGCAGCCATTTCATCAACTGGAACGCGACCACGGCGCCGATCATGATGCTGAGCGAGGCGCCCAGGTACATCACGATCAGTTTCGGGCCCAGCCGCAGGATGCCCTTGATGTCCACGGCCAGGGTGAGCAGCACCAGGGCGGCGGGCAGCAGGATGTCGCGCGCGACCGGGTTATAGAGATGGGTGTTCTGGCCGTCGATCAGGCCGACGGTGTTGTACACACCGGGAATCAGGTAGCACAGCAGCAACGCAGGCACGTACGTATAGAAGCGCTTCCACAGCCCCTGCTCGCGCGAGGCGGTCCAGAACACGGCACCGAGGGTGGCAGCGATCAGGCCGAAGACGACGATATCGTTCTGGATCAGGGCGGGTGCTTTCACGGAGATGGGGTGCCTGGGTCGTGGGGGGGGGGGGGGGGGGCCGGCAACCTCATGAATACTGAAAGCGCGGTGCAGATGCCGGCCAGCGGCCGGCACTACGGATGAAGGTACAGATGCTGGCCAGCGGCCGGCACTAGCGATGAAAAAGCGGCGCCCC
>NZ_JBHFHW010000038.1:29687-46146 GCF_057333975.1 Stenotrophomonas sp. AGC87 | reverse complement strand
GCCCCTGGGGGCGCCGCTTCAAACCGGCTTATTCGCCGATGTGCTGCTTCAACCAGCCATTGACGGTGTCGTGCCACTGCACGCTGTTCTGCGGCTTGAGCACCCAGTGGTTCTCATCCGGGAAGTACAGGAACTTGGACTCGATGCCCTGACGCTGCGCAGCGGTGAACGCCGCCAGGCCCTGCTCCACCGGAATGCGGTAGTCGAGCTGGCCGTGCACGATCAGGATCGGCTTCTTCCAGTCGGCCACGTGGTTGACCGGGTTGAACTTCTCGTAGTTGGCGGCCTTCTCGTACGGCGTGCCACCCTGCTCCCACTCGGTGAACCACAGCTCTTCGGTGGCGTAGCCCATCATGCGCTGGTCGAACACGCCATCATGATTGACCAGGCACTTCCACGGCTCGTTCCAGTTGCCGGCGATCCAGTTGACCATGAAGCCGCCGTAGCTGGCGCCCAGCGCACACGCTTTGTCGCCGTTGAGGAACGGGTACTGCTTCTGTGCGGCGGCCCAGCCCTTCTGCAGGTCTTCCAGCGGGCGATCGCCCCAGTGCTGGCTGATCGCGTCGGTGAAGGCCTGGCCGTAACCGGTGGAGCCGTGGAAGTCGATCATGACCACCGCGTAGCCCTGGCCGGCATAGGTCTGTGGGTTCCAGCGGTAGCTCCAGCCGTTGCCGAAGCTGCCCTGCGGGCCACCGTGGATCAGGAACGCAACCGGGTAGCTTTTGCCTTCCTGGTAGTTGTACGGCTTGACCACGTAACCGTGCACGGTCTCGTTGTTCCAGCCCTTGAACTGGAACTGCTCGTAATCGCCGAAGGCGACGTCGGGCAGCATCTCACCGGCGCTCGGGGTGATCTCGCGCGGGTTGGCACCATCGAAGGCGGCCACGATGATCTGATCGCCGCTCTTCAGGCTGTTCCTGGTGTACGCCAGGGTGGTCCCGGCGATCACCGGCGAACCGATGCTGCCGCCGTCGGCGACCACTTCGGCGGCGCCGGTGGCGATGTCGACGCCGAACAGGCGGTGCTCGCCCATGTCGTCGGCGCTGGTGTAGATCAGCGTGCCGTCACCGGACAGCACGATCTCGCCGGCCGAACGATCCCACTTGGGTGCGATCTCGCGGGTCTTGCCGGTGGCCACGTCCATCGCCATCAGGCCGAAGCGGTCCGCTTCGAAGCCCGGGCGCTTCATGGCGCGGTAGTACAGGGTCTTGCCGTCGGCGCTGAACACCGGGCCGGCATCCCAGGCCGGGTTGGCCGCGGTCAGGTTGACCGGGGCCTGCTTGCCCTCGGCATCCAGGCGATATAGATCAAAATTGGTCGACCACGGCTCCTGCTTGCCGGCCACGCGGATCGCGGCGACCACGCTCTTGCCATCCGGCGACCAGGTGAAGTCGTCATTACCACCGAACGGCTTGGACGGCGCATCGCCGGCCAGCGTCGCGCTGATCGCCGAGGCGCCCTTCACCGCTGCGGCCTTGGCGGCCGGCAGCGGCGCCACGAACAGCGTGTTGCGGCGGCCATCGGCCCACGTGTCCCAATGGCGCACGAACAGAGTGTCGAAGACTTCACCGGTGTTCTTGCGCGCCTTGTGCGCGTCCAGCTTCTTGCTGGTGCAGGCCAGGTCCGAACCGCAGTCCTGGAACACGCCGCTGCTGAAGGCCACGCGGTCGCCCTGCGGGGAGACGTGGAAGCTGTCCACATCGACCGGGAAATCGGTCAGCTGGCGCGGGGTGCCGCCGGTGGTCGGCTGCGCGTAGAGCTGCTGGCTGCCGTTCTTGGCGCTCAGGAAATAGACGGTCTGGCCATCGGCCGACAGCGCAGCGGAATTGACGTTCCAGCCAGCAGGGGTCAGCGGTTTGGGCGGGGCCAGATCACGGGTGCGCAGGTTGCGGATGTACAGGCCGGTGCTGGCCTTGCTGTCGGTACCGACCACGCGTTTGGCGAAGATCACATTGCCGCCATCGGCGGTCAGCAGCGGGCTGGAGACCCGATCCAGCGCGATCATGTCGCGCACATCCAGGCCACGCGGGGCCGCCAGCGAGGGCATCGCGGTCAGCAGGCACAACGGCAGCAGGGCGTAACGAAGTTTCATCGGGGTCTCCGCGGAACGGCAAAACGCCGATGGTAGGGCCGCAGGGGCTACCGATGCAAAGGCCATCGGTCATGCCGGCGGCTCGACGGGAGGCGGAAACGACAAACCCCGCCGGAGCGGGGTTTGTCCTGACGCAGATGCAGACTTTTTAGACCGAACCCACCGCGCGTTTGCCGGTGCGGTAGATCAGCCAGCCGACCAGGAACAGCACGGCCAGACCGATCCACTGCGCGCCCGGCAGATGGAACGGCAGCGCGAGCACATCGGCACGGCTGCTGACCACGATCGGCACGGCGATCGCGATACCCATCAGAGCTTCACCGGTGATCAGGCCGGCAGCGAACAGCACGCCCGGCTTGTGCACGCGGTCGCGGCCTTCTTCATCGTCGCCGCGGATCTTGTGGAAACGCTCCACCAGGTAGGCGATCAGGCCGCCCAGGAAGATCGGCACCATCAGCTCCAGCGGCAGGTAGATGCCGATCGCCGCGGCCAGCACCGGCACGCGGAAGCGTGCATTGCGCGACTTCAGCCAGCTGTCGAAAGCGATGATCGCCGCGCCGACCACGGCGCCGATACCGATGAAGGTCCACGGCAGCTCGCCGCCGAACAGGCCCTTGGCCACCGAGGCCATCAGGTTTGCCTGCGGCGCGGCCAGCGCGTTGGGATGCAGCTCGGACTTGACGCCGATGCCGTAGGCGGTGGCCAGCAGGTTCAGTACCGGGGCCATGATCAGCGCGCACGAGAACGCACCGATGCCCAGCATCAGCTGCTGCTTCCACGGCGTAGCGCCAACGATGTAACCGGCCTTGAGATCCTGCAGATTGTCACCGCCGACCGCAGCCGCGCAGCACACCACCGCACCGATCATGATCGCAGCCACCGCACCCAGCGGCGCACCGCCGACGCCAACCGGCTTGAGGCCGTCGGCGCCGAGCAACACCACCAGCACCGCCGAGGCGAACAGGATGGTGGAGATGGTGATGCCCGAGACCGGGTTGTTGGACGAACCGATCAGACCGGCCAGGTAGGCCGAGACCGAGACGAACAGGAAGCCGGCCACGATCATGATGAGCGTCATCGGGATCGAGACGTGCCACTGGCCCACGATGGCCTGGTACAGCGCCAGCAGCGGCAGGGTGAACACCACCAGCGCCACCAGCATCCACTTCATCGGCAGATCGCGCTCGGTGTGCGCCAGCGCCGGGCCACCGCTCTTGCGGGCCGCGGCAAAGCCACTCTTGACGCCGTTGAGCAGCGACTTGCGCAGCGAGATCAGGGTCCAGACGCCGCCGATCAGCATGGCGCCCACGCCCAGGTAACGCATCTTCGCGCCCCAGATGGCGAAGGCGGCTTCGGTGGAGCTGGCCGTGGCGATCGAGGCGGCCAGCGCCGGATCGGTGTTCATGAAGAACATCTGGTACAGCGGAATGGCGATATGCCAGGTCAGGATCGAGCCGGACACCACCACGATGCCGACATTCAGGCCGACGATGTAACCCACACCCAGCAGCGCCGGGGACAGGTTGGTGCCGATGAAGGCGGTGATCTTCGAGCTGCCCACGTAGGCCGAGGTGGCCCAGGCATCCGGAATCAGGCGCAGGCCGCTTTCGGCGGCCAGCTTCACGAAGGCGCCGATCACCGCCGACACGGCCAGGATCTTCAGGCCCGGGCCGGGGTTTTCACCGGCCTTGAGCACTTCGGCGGCCGCCTTGCCTTCCGGGAACGGCAGCGGATCTTCCACGATCATCGAACGGCGCAGCGGCACCGAGAACAGCACGCCCAGCAGGCCACCCAGACCGGCGATGCCCAGCACCCACCAGTACTTGAAGTCCGGCCAGTAGCCCATGATCACCAGCGCGGGGATCGTGAAGATCACGCCGGCGGCGATCGACGAACCGGCCGAAGCACCGGTCTGGACGATGTTGTTTTCAAGGATGGTGCCACCGCCGAGCAGGCGCAGCACGCCCATGGAGATGACGGCCGCGGGAATCGCGGTGGCGATGGTCAGGCCTGCGAACAGACCGAGGTAGGCGTTGGCGGCCGACAGAATCACCGCCAGCACGATGGCAAGCACCACCGCGCGGAAAGTGAGCTGGCGTGGCGCAGCGTCGTTGTTCATGGAAGCCCCTGCTGGCAAAAAATCCCTGCCACGCTAGCGTTCATGTACGGGCAAGTCCAGTAGTACCGGCCGCTGGCCGGCAACCCCGCACTACCTGATCGAAGCCCCTGTTGACCTACGCGTGCCGCCGCCGCTCCCACCCGCCGGACTCGGCAAGGTCGAGCGCCGGGCGCCACCATTTAGTTATGTTATATCCTATCGCACCGAGCAACCGGCGCTGCTGTGACGCATTCCCCCACTTCCCGTCTGACTTCCATCGACCAGCTGCGCGGCACCGTGATCGTGCTGATGCTGCTCGACCACGTGCGCGAAACCTTCTACATGCACCAGCAGGTCGGCGACCCGATGGTGATCGACCAGGTCGAACCGGCGCTGTTCATCAGCCGGCTGCTGGCGCATCTGTGTGCGCCGGTGTTCGTGCTGCTGACCGGCCTGTCGGCGTGGTTGTACGCCAGCGGCAAGCCGGACGGGCGCCGGGCCGCATCGGCCTTCCTGCTCAAGCGCGGCCTGTTCCTGGTGGCGCTGGAGCTGCTGGTGGTCAATTTCGCCTGGACGCTGCAGTTCCCGCCCAGCGTGGTCTACCTGCAGGTGATCTGGGCGATCGGCGTCAGCATGATTGCGCTGGCCGGGCTGCTGTGGCTGCCACGCGGTGCGCTGGCAGTGCTGGCGCTGGCCGTGATCGCAGGGCACAACCTGCTCGATGGCATCCGCGTGCAGGGCGACGGGGCGCTGGCCGTGCTGTGGAAGGTGCTGCACCAGCGCGACTGGATCGCCGTGACCGACGGGCTGCGCCTGCGCACCTCATACCCGGTGCTGCCGTGGATCGGCGTGATTGCGCTGGGCTGGGTGATCGGCCCGTGGTTCGCGCGCGGCGGCGATGCACTCCTGCGCCAGCGCCGCCTGTGGATGGCCGGCGCCGGTGCGCTGCTGGCGTTCGTCATCCTGCGGGCGGTGAACCTCTACGGCGACCGCCCGTGGCAGTCCTTCGCCACGCTGGGCAGCACGCTGATGAGCGTCTTCAACATCACCAAGTACCCGCCTTCGCTGCTGTTCCTGCTGCTCACCCTGGGCATCGGCCTGCTGTTGCTGCGCCTGTACGAGCAGCCGCGCGTGGCCCGGGCGCTGGCGCCGCTGGCCGACATCGGCGCGGCACCGATGTTCTTCTACCTGCTGCACCTGTACGTGCTGAAGCTGCTGTACGTGCTGGCCGAGGCACGCTGGGGACACACCCACGGCGCGTATTTCGCCGTGGACCATGTGGCGAGCCTGTGGGTGATCACCGCGGTGCTGGCACTGGCGCTGTACTGGCCCACGCGGGCGTTCGCGCGCTTCAAGGCACGGCGGCGGGATCTGGCCTGGCTTCGCTATCTGTAGACAGCGGAGCGGCCAGACCCGGCACGGATACACCGTCACCCCGGGCCTATACTCGCCCCCTTGTCCGCCCTGCCCGATCCCTCGATGACCGCAGCCGCCCTGCCCACCGCCACCGCCACCGCCACCGCCACCGACGATTTCCTCGGCCATCCCAAGGGCGTCTACATCTGCTTCTTTACCGAGATGTGGGAGCGGTTCTCGTTCTACGGCATGAAGGCGCTGTTGCTGCTGTATCTCACCAAGTACCACCTGTTCGGCGACAAGGCCGGCCTGGATCTGCTCGGCGCGTACGGTGGCCTGGTCTACTGCATCCCGGTATTCGGTGGCCTGCTCGCCGACCGCTGGCTGGGCATGCGCAAGGCGGTGGTCTTCGGTGGCGTGCTGCTGGTGCTCGGCCACCTGGGCATGGCGTTCGAAGGCCACGCGGCGGTCCGCATTGACGGCACCGTGGTACGCGATGACGCGGCCCTGGGCATCACCTACCTCTCGCTGGCCCTGATCATCATGGGCGTGGGCTTCCTCAAGCCGAACATCTCCACCATCGTCGGCAAGCTATATCCGGAGAACGATCCGCGCCGCGATTCGGGTTTCTCGCTGTTCTACGCGGGCATCAATCTGGGCGCGTTGTTCGCCTCGCTGGTGTGCGGCTTCCTCGGCGAAGCCTATGGCTGGAAGTACGGCTTCGGCGCGGCCGGTATCGGCATGGTGATCGGCCTGGGCATGTTCCTGTGGGGCCAGAAGTATCTGCAGGGCCACGCCGAACCGTCCGACCTGCCGGCGCTGCGCCAGCGCGTCCTGGGCATCCGCCGCGAATGGCTGATCTATACGGTGGCCGTGCTGGGCGTGATTCCCGTCGCTGCCTTGATGTGGGCCGCGGCCAACGGCGCGTTCGCGCTCGGCGGTGAAATCAGTCTGGCGCTGATGTTGATGATCGTCGTGCTCGGCGGCGTACTGGTCTGGTTCGCCTGGTTCACCGGTACCCGCTGCACGCCGGTGCAGCGCCAGCAGATGATCGCGCTGATGGCGCTGATCTTCATGGCGCTGGTGTTCTTCACCCTGTACGAGCAGACCTACGGCTCGTGGGTAACCTTCACCGATCGCCTGCTGACCAAGGATCTGGTGCCGTCGCTGGTGATCCAGGGCGGCACTCCGCTGCCGTGGTCGATCGCCTCGCTGCTGCTGGCGCCGCTGGGCTTCGTGGTGGCCGCGCGCCTGTCGGAGCGGAACCCAGGTTCGTCCGCGCCGCGCAACCTGTTCATCGCCATTGTGGCGGCGATGCTGGTGATGCTGATCCGCGACTGCCTGGTGATTCCGCAGACGGCCGGCTCGCTGACCTACCTTGGCGGCCTGTTCCTGGTGGTACTCGCGCCGCTGTTCGCGATGCTGTGGGCATGGCTGGACCGTCGCCGCATGGATCCGTCCAAGCCGATCAAATCCTCGATCGGGCTGATCTTCGCCGCGCTGTCGTTCGTGCCCTTGGCACTGGCCGCCCAACACGTGGGTGCAACCGGACAGATGGCCAGCGTGTGGTGGCTGGTGCTGGCGTATCTGATCCTGGAGATCGGCGAAATGTGCCTGTCACCGGTCGGCTTGTCCGCCGTCACCCAGCTGGCCGCGCCGCGCGTGGTCAGCCTTATGATGGGCACCTGGTTCCTGGCCACCGCGTTTTCTGAAACGCTGGCGGCGCTGTTCGGCAAGCTCGCCGCGATCGAGGTCCCGGAAGGCCAGACCATGGATATCGCCAGCGCCGCCGCCAGCTACGAGCACCTGTTCTGGCTGCTGATGTGGATCGGCCTGGGCTGCGCGGCGGTGGCGCTGATCTGCTCGCCGCTGCTGAAGCGGATGATGCACGGGGTGAAGTAAGTCCGAGCCGCTTGCACAGACGACAACGGCACCTTCCGGTGCCGTTGTCGTTGAGGCGGGGTGGATCCGCGCCGTGCTCAGGGTTGGGCTGGCGTCGACGCCGAAGCGGTCTGGCCGCCCAGGCTGTTGGACAGAAACGCCAGCAGCTTGGTGTAGTACTCACGGCGATGCGCATCGGTGTAGAAGCCGTGGCCTTCGGTAGGGTAGTACAGCGCCTCCACCGGCACGCCGGCTTTCCTCAACGCCGCTTCCATCCGCCTGGTGTGCTGGATCGGGGCGCGTTCGTCTTCGCCACCGGCAGCGAGGAATACCGGCACCTTGATGCGGTCGGCCAGATTCACCGGCGATACCGCCGCCAGTTGCTGCCGGTCACCGATCCATTCCTTGAGATAGTTTTCGCCAGAACCACGCCGCTGGATGTCGCCGGTGGTGAACATGATCGGCAGGTCATAGACACCGACATACCCGGCCGCACAACGGTACAGACCGGGCTCTTTGGCAGCGCCCATCATCGCCGCGTAGCCACCATAACTGGCGCCATAGATGCAGATCCGCGAGGCGTCGGCGATTCCCTCGCTGATAGCCCAGCGGGTTGCATCGGTGAGATCGTCCTGCATGGTGCCGCCCCACTCGCGGGCGCCAGCGGATCGATGGGCGCGCCCGTAATTGCCCGATCCACGGAAGTTGATCTGCAGCACCGCATAACCCGCGTCAGCGAGCATCTGGCTGACCGGGTCGTAGCCGCCGGTATCGAACGGACCGTAAGGCCCCCCGTGCGGGATCACCACCATCGGCTGCCTGTTGGCATTGTTTTTACCCGGCGACGTCAGGTAGCCGTGCAGGGCAAGCCCATCACGCGCCTTGAGAGCCACCGGGCGCACGACGGCAGTCGCAACCGGGTCGATCCAGCTGCTGCGGCTGATGACATGGTCGGCTTTCTTTGCCTCATTGTCGAAGATGTAGAAGTCGCCCGGGTTGCGACCTGACCACGCCTCAACCATCAGCTGCCTGCCATCACGGGTGCTGGAGGTGATGAACACCGCATCACCACCAAATGCGGCCTCCAGGCTGCGATACAGACGGGCATCGGGGCCCTGTTCGTCGAAGAAGCGAGTGCGCGGCGTGTCACCCAGATACAGCGCCCCCACCGGGATGGATGTGCCCGGCCGGTAGATGTACTTGTGCACATCCACCACGGGATCGCGGAGCACGAGCTTGCGCTCTTCGGTCACCGGGTCCCAGGACACGATGGCATCTGGCCCCTGCGGCATCTCGGTATTGAAGTACGCCAGCCGACCATCTTCGGAAAAACCAATCGCAGTTTCGATACGCCCGTTCAGTGCTTCATCGTTGACGAGCTTCCAGGTCGTGCCCGACCCTTCGCGGTAATACAGCTTGTTGACGTTGTCGGTTCCCGCGCCATGCGCGAAACGTACCTGGCCCTGGTTGTCGGTGACGAAATCGGCGCGACGCACGGGCGAGCGCGCCACGGTCTGACGGCGGCCGGTGGTGACATCGAGCCGATCGGCACGGGTGAACGGGTCATCGTTGAACGGCCAGATCGTGACCAGCACGTTGCGGTCGTCCGCAGGCAGGTCATCAGCGAGGAACGCCGCCACGGCCTCCACTTTTTTCTGCTGGATGCGGGTACCCGGGCCGTTTCCCTGCACGCGGTAGCCGACCAGCAGTTCGCCGCGCCCGCCGTTGGCGTTCATGGCATACAGTTCACCGGTCATTCGAGGCTGGTCCAGAGAACCATGCTTTTCGGCCAGGCCGATCAGCACGCGCTCTCCACTGACCCAGTCGAAATGGTTGGCGTGATTGTTCCTGGGTGGCACAAACGAGCCCACCACCTCCCCCCCATTTCTGCGCAGAATCGCCAGGGCGGTGCGATCTTCCATCGGCACTGTCGCCGCGTAGTAGTCGCCGTTCGGCGAAATCTTGATATCGGTAAAGGCATCCCGGCGCAGGTAACGCTCCAGATCCACCGCGCCGGCCTGGCTCGTCATGGCCAGCATGACCAGCAACCCCCACCCCTGAACACGCCTCATCCTTTCCCCCTGCTCCGTTGGACCTCATGTCCGGAACGGCAATTCTAGGCAAAAAAATGGCACCGCGAACGGTGCCATTTCCAGGACCTGCATTGAGGAGAGAGTTCAATGCATGCCGCGGAACGCGAGGCTGAGCGCCAGGATCGACAGGATCACCGCGATGGTGCCGTCGAGGATGCGCCAGGTTTTTGGCTTGGTGAACAGCGGGGCCAGCAGGCGCGCGCCCAGACCCTGGGCAGTCAGCCACAGGCAGCTGGCGGTGAACACGCCGGCCGCGAACGCCATGCGCGCGTTGCCGAAGTTCTCGGCGATGCCGCCGATGACCATCATGTCCAGCCAGAAATGCGGGTTGATCAGCGAGAACCCGACCGCCGAGATCAGCACCGCGCGGCGCGAGGTGCTGTCGCCATCGTCCACATGCATGCCGCCGCCACCGGCCAGCGCGCGCCGCGCCGACTGCCAGGCGTACCAGGCCAGGAAGGCGACACCGCCCCACAGGACCACGGTGGTGAGCCACGGCAGCGCCTGGGTCAGCGTGCGCAGGCCAGCCACGCTGGCGAAGATGAAGATGCCATCGATGGCGGCGCAGGTCGCCACCACGGGAATGATGTGCTTGCGCAGGATGCCCTGGCGCAGGATGAACGCGCTCTGCGCGCCGACCACCGCGAACAGGCCGATGCCGGTTGCGGCACCACTGAGCCACGCGCTCAGCCCGGCGCCGCCGGAAGGGATGGAAAACATGGGATACCACCTGTGTCTTGCTGGGGGGCGGTGCCTCGCCAAGGCGTACAGCACCGGATGGCGCGTATTGTCGCGCCGCAACATTAAAAAGTAGAGCTAAACTTACTTAACCATCTTTAGCGGAACTTAAGATCATGCGCATCGACCATGCCCAGCTCCGCGCCTTGGCGGCGGTGATCCGCGAAGGCAGCTTCGACCGTGCCGCGCAGTCGCTCAATGTCACCGCCTCGGCGGTCTCCCAGCGGGTCAAGGCGCTGGAGGACCGGGTCGGCCGCCTGCTGGTCAAACGCTCGTCCCCGGCGGTGGCCACCACCGAAGGCCAGGTGCTGGTGCAGCTGGCCGAGCAGACCGCCCTGCTGGAGCACGACGCGCTGCACCGGATGGGCATCGCCGATGAGGACTTGCCCCACGCCAGCATCCCGGTGGCGGTCAACCACGACAGCCTGGAAACCTGGTTCCCCGAGGCCGCCCTGCAGTTCGCACGGCAGACCGGCACCACGCTGGACCTGCGCTCGGAAGACCAGGACCACACCGTGGCCCTGCTCCGGCAAGGGGCCGTGCTGGGCGCGGTGACCACGCTGGATGAGCCCGTGCAGGGTTGCCAGATCCATGCGCTGGGCAGCATCCGCTACGCCGCCACCTGCACCCCGGCCTTCCATGAGCAACACTTCGCCAAGGGCGTCAACGCGCAGTCGCTGGCCCAGGCCCCGGTGCTGGTGTTCAACCGCAAGGACGACATGCAGGCTCGTTTCGCCCGCCGCCTGGCCGGCAACGACCTGCCGTTGACCGCGCCGACCTGGTGGATCCCCTCCACCCGCGCATTCGTCCAGGCCAACCTCGGTGGGCTGGGCTGGACCATGAACCCGCTGCCGCTGGTCAAACGGCACCTGGACGCCGGCCGGCTGGTGCACATGAAGCAGCGCGCCTGGGAAGACGTGCCGCTGTACTGGCAGCACTGGAAGGGCGATGTGCAGACGATGGCGCTGCTGACCCGGGCGGTGCTGGCGGCCTCGGCGACGCTGGTCCGCAAGAAGCGATAGCCCCGGACCGGTAGAGCCGCCCTACACGACCTGACGACCGGCCCCGATGCAGCATCAGCGCATTCCCGCCGCGGGCACGTCGATGGACACCGATCCGGTCTACCTGCACATCCGCGTGGTGCTCAGCATCATCCTCGGCCTGAGCATCACCACCCTGCTGCGGGGTCTGGCGGGGATCATCGAGCACCCCCAGCGCCGCGGCTGGTCGTGGATCCACCTGTGCTGGGTGGTCTGGGCGCTGATCTCGGTGGTGACCTTCTGGTGGTGGGAGTTCCGGCTGGGCGAGGTCCGGCAGTGGACCTTCGAGCTGTACCTGTTCGTGATCGCCTACTGCGCCGCGTGGTACCTGCTGTGCGTCCTGCTGTTTCCCGACGATGTGCGCGAGTTCGGCAGCTATGAAAACTACCTGCTGCAGCGACGCGGTGGCTTCTTCGGGATGCTGGCGCTGGTCACGCTGCTGGATCTGGTCGATACCGCCATCAAGGGTCACAGCCGCTGGCAGATGCTCGGCGATGCCTACTGGGTCCACACGGTGGTGATGCTGGTCATTGCCGGGCTGGGCATGGCCCTGCGCCAGCGTCGCGCCCATCTGGCCCTGGCCCTGATAGCACTGGCCTATCAAGCCAGCTATTTCCTCGTTGAATACTTCACCTTGGCCAGCGACTGACCCGGTCTGGCACACCCACCGGATGCTGCGTTGCACCAAATTCGTACCGGAAAGGGCTAAAATTGCGATCAAGGTACCGCTGTGACGCCCGTCTTCACGGGCGTTCCCGGCAGCGGCGGCATCCTTCCCATGTCTCCCTACCTGAGATCCCCATGAAAAAACTAGCGAAGGTCGTCCTCGGCCTGCTCGTGGTGTTGCTGTTGGCAGCGGCACTGTTCCTGTACTGGCCGCTGCATCAGCGCTCGGTCCCGGCTGCCGGCAACGACAAGCCGGTCGACGTCGTCCTGGTCGGCGGCGGCATCATGAGCATCACGCTCGCCACCTTCCTGCAGGAGCTGCAGCCAGACTGGAACATCCAGGTCTATGAGCGCCTGGACGGGGTTGCGCTGGAAAGCTCGGACGGCTGGAACAATGCCGGTACCGGTCATTCCGCGTTCGCCGAGCTGAACTACACCCCGGAACTGCCCGACGGCAGCATCGAGACCAAGCGTGCGGTCGGCATCGCCGAGCAGTTCGAGATCTCGCGCCAGTTCTGGTCGCATCAGATCCGCGAAGGCCGCCTGAGCCAGCCCAGCGATTTCATCAACCCGACCCCGCACATGAGCTTCGTCTGGGGCGATGAGAACATCGCCTACCTGCACAAGCGTCAGCAGGCGCTGGTCAAGAACCCGCTGTTCTACGGCATGCAGTACTCCGAGGATCCCGCGCAGATCACGCAGTGGGCGCCGCTGTTGATGGAAGGCCGCGACCCGAAGCAGAAGGTCGCCGCGACCTGGATGCCGCTGGGCACCGACGTGAACTTCGGCGTGATCACCCGCCAGCTGACCGCGGGCCTGGAACGCAGCCCGAACTTCAAACTGCATCTCAACCATGAAGTGCGTGCCCTGCGCCAGAACGATGACAAGAGCTGGAACGTGACCGTCAAGGACCTGAAGTCCGACAACGAGACCACGGTCAAGTCGCGCTTCGTGTTCATCGGTGCCGGCGGTGCCGCGCTCAAGCTGCTGCAGCTGTCGGGCATTCCGGAATCGAAGAACTACGCCGGCTTCCCGGTCGGTGGTCAGTTCCTGGCGTTCCAGGACCCGGCGATCGCCAACCGGCATTCGGTGAAGGCCTACGGCATGGCCGAAACCGGCTCGCCGCCGATGTCGGTGCCGCATCTGGATGCGCGCAAGCTGGATGGCAAGCCGGTGGTGCTGTTCGGGCCGTTCGCGCTGTACAGCACCAAGTTCCTCAAGCATGGCTCGTGGTTCGACCTGTATTCCTCGGTCAACCACAACAACGTGGCCGGCATGATCGATGTGGGCCTGGAGAACCTGGACCTGGTGAAGTACCTGATGGGCCAGGCACGTCTGAACGATGACGACCGCCAAGCCGAACTGGTCAAGTACTTCCCCCACGCCAAGCGCGAGGACTGGAAGCTGGTGACCGCCGGCCAGCGCGTGCAGATCATCAAGAAGGACCCGGAAAAGGGCTCCATCCTGCAGTTCGGTACCGAGATCGTGACCGACCAGGACCACACCCTGGCCGCCCTGCTTGGCGCCTCGCCGGGTGCCTCGACCTCGCCGCCGATCATGCTGGACCTGCTCAAGAAGGCCTTCCCCGAGCAGATGGCGGCCGGCTGGGAAGCGCGCCTGAAGGAAATCGTCCCCTCGTATGGCCGCAAGCTCAACGACAGCCCGGCGCTGACCAATGAGATCCGCCGCCTGACCAGCGAGACCCTGAAGCTGCCGTACCTGGATGTGCCGGTCGAGACCAGCCCGGCGGTGATGTTGACCCCGCCGCCGGCCGCCAAGCCGGCCGAGGCCAAGCGCAACGCCAACGAAGAACTGCAGGCGCTGTAAGCCTGCCCCGGCGAGGCCTTCGGGCCTCTGCCACGGTTTCCCTCCGGCCACCCTTGCGGTGGCCGGTTGCGTTTTGGGCCCATCGCTGGCGCTCAGCCCCTCTACGCCGACGCGGCCAATTGTTCAAGAATTGTAAAGCGACTGAGAACGATTTACATTTACACATCGCAGGGTGGTCGCTTCGGGTGCTTGACGGTCTCAATGGACTGCCGTCGCCCCGCAGCTGCCCCACACCCTGCTTTTCCCAGGATGGATCTGCCCTGTGCCTGGCGCCTGCGCGCCGGCGTTGCCTGCCTGTTGCCCTCATTCCTTACTGCCCGTCCAGAGACCCCCATGTCCCTCCGCGCCCACCCGCTCCGCTCCCGCCGTGCCCCGCTGGCCCTGGCCCTGCTTTCCGCCCTTTCCTTCACCGCTCCCCAGGCCTTTGCCGATGCGCTGGCCGATGCCAGCAGCGCTGCCGATGCCAAGACGTTGGACAAGGTCAGCGTGGTGGGTGCGCGCGCGATGCCCTCGAGCACCACGCGTCTGCCGATCAGCCTGCAGGAGACGCCTCAGTCGGCGACCTCGATCGGCCTGCAGCGGCTGCAGGACGAATCGTTGTTCAGCATCAACGACGTGATGCGCAACGTCACCGGCGTCAGCGTCTCCTTCTATGACACCCAGCGCCCGCTGTACTACGCGCGCGGTTTTGCCATCACCGATTTCCAGGTGGACGGCATCCCCACCTACAGCGGCTCGACCAACCAGGAATACGACACCGCCTTCTACGATCGCGTTGAAGTGGTCCGCGGCGCCAACGGCCTGCTGAGCGGGGCCGGCGTGCCGTCGGCGACGGTCAACCTGCTGCGCAAGCGCCCTGGCAAGGAATTCGATGCCTCCTTCGCGGTGAGCGCCGGCAGCTGGGACTACCAGCGCATGGAAGCCGACGTGACCGCGCCGTTGACTGCGGACGGCCGTTTCCGCAGCCGCGTGGTCGCCGCCTACACCGACCGTGATCTGTATTACGACCGGTACCACGAGAACAAGATGGCCGGCATGGCCGTGCTGGAAGGCGACCTGACCGACAGCACCACGCTGACCGTGGGCTACCAGACCCAGGACAACAATCCGGTCGGTTCGACCTGGGGCACCGTGCCGTTCTTCAACAGCCAGGGCGACTTCGCCCATCTGCCGCGCTCGACCAACGTGGCGCCGAAGTGGAGCTACTGGCAGCGCGAGACCAGCACCGCGTTCGCGAACCTGGAACAGCGCTTCGGTGAGAACTGGCTGCTGAAGATCAACACCGCCTACACCCAGGGCAACGTGCAGAACGTGCGCGTGTACGGCAGTGGCTACCCGGATCCGGCCACCGGTGCGGGCATCTTCCTGCGCACCGCCGCCGGCGATTCGGAAGACACCCGCCGCAACGTGGATGCCTACCTGAGCGGCACGTTCTCCCTGTTCGGCCGCGAGCACGACCTGACCGTGGGTGGGCAGTGGGCGGATCTGGAAGGCACCACCAACACCATCGCGCTGCGCTATCCCACCGACTGGGCACGTTGCGGGACCGAGCGCTGCTACTACATCCCGGATATCCGCGCCTGGGATGGCGACATCTCCGAAGTGACCTACGCGCGTACCGGCGCACGGCGCGTCGCCAAGACCACGCAGAGCGGCGTCTACGTCGCCACCCGCCTGCGCCTGGCCGATCCACTGGCGCTGATCGCCGGTGCGCGCCTGAGCCGCTGGGAAACGCTGTCCCGCTCCTACAACGCGGCCGGTGCGTATACCGGTACGAGCGGCGCGTACAAAGTGACGGATGAAGTCACGCCCTATGTGGGCCTGGTATACGACATCACTCCGCAGGTGGCGGCGTACGCCAGCTACACCGAAATCTTCAACCCGCAGAACTTCAAGGACCGCAACGAAAACCTGCTGGCGCCGGTGGAAGGTTCGAATCTGGAAGCGGGCATCAAGTCGCAGTGGTTCGACGGGCGCCTGACCGCCAATTCGGCGGTGTTCGAGGCCAAGCAGGACAACTACGCGGTGCTCGACACGAGCGTGCCGGAGCGCTCGCTCAGCGATGGCAGCTCGGCCTACATCGGCATCAACGGCACCAAGGCGCGCGGCTGGGAAGTGGACGTCAACGGCGAGATCCTGCCGGGCTGGACGGTCAATGCCGGCTTTACCCACGTCAAGGTCACCCGTGCCGCCACCGATCTGCTGTACGCCAACCCGGCCGAAGATCTGCTGCAGCTCAACACCCAGGTGCGGCTGCGCGGCGCGCTGGAGCGCCTGAGCGTGGGCGCGGGCGTGCAGTGGCAGAGCAAGGTGCAGGGCTACAACATCCCCTATCCGCTCGGCGGCACGGTGACGGTGAACCAGCCGGCGTATGCGCTGGTGCAGTTCAATGCCAACTACCGCATCAGCGACAGCTGGACGGCGACCTTGAGCGTGCGCAACGCGCTGGACAAGACCTACTGGGCCAACCTGGACTACAACAACTACGGCGAGCCGCGTTTTGTTGCGTTGAGCCTGCGCTGGAAGTACTGAGGCCTGACGACATCGCTGTGTTGAACGAACGGGTCGCCTTCGGGCGGCCTGTTCTGTTTTGTGGCAACCCACCGTATACCGGTAGTGCCGGCCGCTGGCCGGCTCCTCGAGAATCCGATATTGCGTGGAGCCGGCC
>NZ_JBHFHW010000038.1:2875-29667 GCF_057333975.1 Stenotrophomonas sp. AGC87 | reverse complement strand
CCCCCCCCCCCCCCCCCCCCCCCCCCCCCCCCCCCCACTACCTGGGCCGCGTCTCGCGCAGCGTCCACATCACCGGCAGCACCAGCACCGCCACCACGGCGATCATCGCCCCGGGCGCGGACGACCAACCGGTATGCCGCACCAGCAGTTCGGCCAGCAAGGGCGTAGCACCGCCAAAGAACGCCGTGGCCATGGTGACGCCCAGTGCCAGCCCGCTGAGCCGGCCTTCGCCGGGGAACTGCTCCGCCGTGGCCGGGGCCGCCACCGCACTCACGCCGCCCGCGAGGCAGGCCAGCACCACCGCCGCCAGCCCGATCGCCACGGTACTGCCGCCGGCCATCACCGAGAACATCGTCAACGGCAGCAGCGCCGACAGCGCGGCCAGCGCGATCAACACGGGGCGGCGCCCGATCCGGTCGGACAACGCACCGGCCAGCGGCGTCACCGCGATCACCGCCACCGCCGCGACCGTGGACAGCCACAATGCCTCCGATTCACTCACCTGCCCCACCGAACCGAGGAACGCGGGCACATAGGTGATTCCGACGTAATAGGTGATCGAGCCCAGTGCGGAGATCGCAAACGTGCGCGCAATCGCAGGCTTGTGGTGCCGCCAACTATCGCGGATCGGCGACGTCGGCACGGTGCCCTCGGCCTGCTGCCGCTCGAACTCGGGCGACTCGTGCATGGTCGAACGTGCCAGCAGGATCGCACCGGCCAGCGCCGCGCCGACGAAGAACGGAATCCGCCAGCCCCAGCCATCCAGCTGCGCCGTGCTGAGCAGCGCGACGGTCAACGCCGACAACGCCACCGCCAGCAGGGCCCCCACCTCGCTCGCGGCAGACGCCAATGAGGTCACCAGCCCGCGCCTGCGCACGGGTGCGGTTTCCAGCAGATACGCCACCACGCCGGTGTATTCGCCGCCGACCGAAAAGGCCATCAGGCAGCGCAGCAGCAACAGCAGCACACCGGCAGCGGCGCCAATGCTTTCGAAGGTGGGCAGCAGCGCGGTGGCGAGCATCGCCACGGTCATCAGCAACATCGAGGCCAGCAGCATGTAGCGCCGCCCGAAACGGTCGCCGAGGTGGCCGAAGACCAGTGCACCCAAGGGGCGCATCAGATACGACACCGCAAACCCGGCCAGGGTGGCCAGCAGCGCATTCTCGCCGCCGCCGAAGAACACGCGCGACAGCACCGTGGCCAGATACAGGTAAAGGGTGAAGTCGTACCACTCCACCACGGTGGAGAGGCCGGCGATGATCATCGAGCGCGTCTGCGGGCGGGCGGTGGGCGCGGTGGCAGCCGTACTCAAGCGTGCATCCTGAAAACACGCAGGCCTTCGCGGCGCGGCAGGGGACGAGATCGCATCGAGGAACTCCCGGCCGCCTGGGCCGCATCTGGACGGCGACAGCCTACGCCAGTCGATCTGCACGCCGTGTCACAGGAGAGCGGTCGTGTCGCAACACGCCCTGCCTGCGCTCAGGCCACGGCCGCCGGCCGCACCACACCCCGCCGATAGCTCAGCAGGCGGCCGTTGCCCGGCGCATTGCCTTCATCCTCGAACAATCCCAGCTCCTCGGTCACATCGAAGCCCTGCAGGGCCATGCCACGCGAGAACGCGCCCACGTTGCCGCGGCCGGGATCGGTGATCAGCAGCTCGGCATCGGGCTTGGCGTGCCGCAGCATCATCGCCGCGATCTGATGCGCATGCCCCCGTTCGTAGAGGATGTCGCTGCCGATGATCAGGTCGAAGCGCCCCAGCGAGCCATCGGGCACTTCCCAGGGCAGGTCACGGTAGGTCACCGCTGGCAGGTCGTTGAGGCCGGCGTTGTAGGCCAGGAAGGACTCGGCCAGTGGATGGTGGTCGGTCGCCACGACATCGGCGCCGCGATGGGCCAGTACCAGGCTGGACAGGCCCAGACCGCAGCCCAGCTCCAGGATCCGCTTACCGGTGACGTCGAAGTGGCTCATGGTATCGGCCAACGCGCGGCCGGCCGGCCAGATCTGACCGAACAGGCTCCACAGCGAGGAGTGGATGCCGGCCCGCTGGGCGCGTCCGGTGGGATCGGAAAACTGCTGCAGATCGCTGAGCGCGCGGATACGGAAGTCGTGACCGCCGACCGGGATGGTGAGAATGCGGGTGGTATAGCCCGGCATGAGCGCTCCGTGGGACACGGGAGCCTTCATTCCGCTGGCGGCATGAAGGGCTCTGAGAAAGGAGCGAAGGCGATCAGGTGTCGATCGCGCAGGACGCGCGTACGTGCGTGTTGCCCCCATCCTACGCCATGGGCGAGGACCTGGCTGAACGCCTCGGGGCGGCCTTGCGTGCGTTCGGCGCGGCTTTGCGCCCGGCAGGCGCGGCGCCGTAGCGCACCTGGCACACCGGGCAGAAGAACGCCCGCCGCCGGGTCGTGCCCGGGTAGGTCTTGCTGAGCGGGCCGCCGCAGTGGGGACAGGTGCGCTTGGTGTGGACCAGCCAATGCTGGCGCAGCACGAACTGCCGCTTCCAGTCCAGGAAGTCGAAACTGTACTGCCGCGCCTGCTTGATGATCTCGCCCAGCTTGCGCGGTGGCAGGGCGCCGACCGTGGATTCGGGATGCACACGCGTGCGGAACAGCACCTCGTTCTTGATGATGTTGCCCACGCCGGCAAAGATGTCCTGGTCCAGCAGCGCGTCGCAGATCAATGCTTCCGGCTGCTGCTTGAGCTTCCTGCGCGTCAGCCTGGGATCCCAGACTGGGTCCATCACATCCCCGCGCCAGTCGTAGGTGTCCTCCAGCGCGCCTTCGATGTACTTCACCGACGAGGCATAGATGTTGAGCTCGCCG
Source organism: Stenotrophomonas sp. AGC87 (assembly GCF_057333975.1). Lineage (NCBI taxonomy): Bacteria > Pseudomonadati > Pseudomonadota > Gammaproteobacteria > Lysobacterales > Lysobacteraceae > Stenotrophomonas > Stenotrophomonas sp. AGC87. Next base: position 26,839 of record NZ_JBHFHW010000038.1, on the reverse strand, counting down.
TTGTCGAACTGCAGCGACACCCGCGGTGGCGATGGCTTGCGCTCATCGATGCGGTAGCTGCCGAACATCAGCATGTGCACGCGCAGGCTGAAGCCACGGAATTCGATCAGGAAGTGCTTGCCCCAGCTGCGCAGGGCGACCACGCGACGGCCCTCCATGCGGGTCAGATCGAGTGAGCTGTTGCCGGTTGCAAGGCGCACTGTCTTGCCGCGGAACTTGGCGGCGGCCTCGCGCAGGATGACGATGGAAGGACCTTCAGGCATGCGTGGTGATCTCCTTCAGGCGCAGGGCATTGGCGATCGCAAAGCCATGGGCGGTGTTGTCGAAGATCACCCACGGTGCCTGCGCCTGCCCGGGCTGCTGCACGACCTGTGTCGCCAGAGAGGCCAATGCGGCATCGGGATAGTCGCTGTAGTACATGCTCGGCGAACCGTGCCAGCCCCAGTAGTGCCAGCCCTGCGCGCCCCCCGGAAGCGCGGCGGCGGCAACGCGCGCCGGATCCACCGCGGCCCGGGAAATTGCGTGGCGCTGCAGCAGCGTATCGGCTTGCGTGCTGAACCAACTGGCATGGCGGGGCTCGCAGACCACAGGCACCTCGGTGCGTCGACGCAACACGCGGAAAAAGCTCCCGGCTCGGCGCGTATCCAGTGCCAGCGATGGCGGCAACTGCAGCAGCAGGGCGCCTAACGTACGCCCCAGTCCACCCACCTCGTCCAGGAAGCGCTCCAACAGTGGGCCCACGCCGACCAGTCCGGAATCGTGCGAGATGGTCCGCGGCAGCTTTACCGAGAAGCGGAAGTTGGCCGGTACGGTGGCCGCCCAGCGCGCGTAGGTCGCGCGTTGGTGCGGCCGGTAGAACGAGGAGTTGATCTCCACCACGTCAAAGCGCGTGGCATAGCGCGCCAACAGGCTGTCGCCGGGCCCGAAGTGCGTGGCGTAGCGGCTGGGGATCGACCAGCCGGCACACCCGATCTTCGGCATACGCGACGCGGCCATGAGGGCCTCCTTCAGCGCAGGATTTCGCCCTGGTCTTCCCCATCCCAGTAATGGATGCGCGCCGCAGCCACCTGGATCAGAACCAGCCCAGGGCTATCCACACCCTGCGCGAACCAGCGCTCCAGATCTTTCACCCAATGCTGCTGCATCACCGCCTTGTCGCGGATCAGGGTCGCCCTGCCCTGCACCGCCACGAACAGCGGCGGCTTGCCAAGCAGCGACTTGCTGCCGGTGAAGCTCAGCGCCACCTTCGGGTCGTGCGTGATCTCGCGGACCATGTCGGTGTCTTCGGTGGTGAAGAACCAGCTGTCGCCGTCGTAGTCCACATCGCCGTTGTTGCTCATCGGCCGCGCCGCGATCTCGCCGCTGTCGGCATGGGTCTGCAGCATGGTGAAGTCGATGTTGGCCATCTTCTTGGCCAGTTCGGGCAGCGTCAGCGTGGTCATGGCGGATCCGGGTTGGGGATAGGCTGCCAGCGTCGGCCGATGGCAGTGACCGTGCCGTGGAGGGCCGCTGTCCTGGCCTTCACGCCGTGCCGGGGCGTCGTCTCGACCGCGCAGGCGCTTGACAGCCGCCCGCCAACGGAACACCATCAGTTAACGAATTAGTTAATTACCACCCATGGACCGCATCTTCGAAGCCCTCGCCTCCACCGCACGCCGGCAGATCCTGGCCTACCTCAATGGCGGCGAGTTGAGCGCGGGCGAGCTGGGCGAGCGCTTCGATTTCAGCAAGCCGGCGCTGTCCAGCCACCTGCGCATCCTGGAAGACGCCGGGCTCATCGAGCGCGAGAAGCGCGGCCAGTTCGTGTACTTCCGGCAGGTGCCCGACACGCTCGCCAATACCCTGTTCGCGTGGGCCGCCGAGGTCTGTCCGGTGGGCGGCCCGCTGCAGCGTGAAAGCCGTGCCCGTGCCCGCCGCAAACCCACCGCGTGAGCTGAGCGACCCAACGACAAGGAGATCGGCATGCTGGACACCGCCCACGTGAGTCGTTCGTTTCCCAGCGTCAGCCTGCCCTCCTGCGGCGATGGCAGCCCGGTCGAGGTGGCGTTGATCGCCCAGCTCGGGATCGGTGCCGGCGATGCGCTGCTGCGCGACGCGGGCCTGCGCCAGGCGCAGCATCCGCGCTTCGTTGATGCACTGGACGAACCTTCCGCGCGGCTGGGGGGCATGCACTTGGCGCACGGCGATGCGTCGTCGCTGTATTCGTTCTCGGTAGGCCGCACCGGGCATCCGTTCCATCGCCATGCCGGCCCGCGCATGTTCACCGCCATCGCCGGCAGCGGGGGCGTACAGCTGCGTTTTTCCACCGTGTCCGACGCACAACTGCAGCAGGACCCGGCCGCCTTCGTGCGCGCCCTGCGCTGCATCGACGTGCCGCCGGACTGCCTGTTCACCGTGCGCTTCGGCAGCGGTACCTGGCACCAGTTCGTGTCGCGTCATCCCCGGCACCCGGCGCTGTTCGCGCTGTCCTGCCATGCCGATGAGCGCAGTGGCGCATTGAGCGATGCGCAACGTGCACGCATCGATGCAGGCGCCGCCGACATCCCCTCATTGACCGAGACCCTGCCGCCGGCGTTGCAGCACCTGCTTGACCAGAGCGACCTGGACCAGCTTCCGCGGGTGACGCTGTCGCTGCGCGCGCCAGCCGCTTCGGCACTGGCTCGCTGGTGCGCCGGCAGCCGCAACCTGGTCGGCCGGGTACGCAGCGGCCTGGCGCGGTTGCGCCCTGCCCATGGCTACATCGGGCAGCGCGCGACATGCGGCACGCTGGGCACGCAGGCGGCGGCGCCGGCCGATTCACTGCTGCAGCAGGCGTTGCCGCAGGGCTTCGACCACCAGGATTACACCTATGTCACCCTGCCCGCCCACAGCATCGGCGGGCACTCGGCGCGTGCGCTGCTGGAAGCGGTGCTGGAGGGATTCGTCCGCAATCCACCGCCGGGCGTGGGCCGGCTGATGGCCCTGCGCAATGTGCTGGTGACCCCCTTGCGGCTGCGCACCTCGCCGCTGGGCTGCCCGGTGTCCTCGCTGCTGTCTGACGGGCCCGGCGAGCGTTTCGCCGGTCGCTTCCCGGTGCATGCCCAGGCCACCGACGCCGCCGACCGCAGCGCCGAAGTCCTGCTCGGTGCCGACGACCGCCACCTGCAGTTCCGCTCGTGCGTGCGCGTGCAGGTGCTGGACGATGGTGCGGCGGTGATTGCGCTGGGCACCCGGGTGCGCACGCTCAACGCGTTCGGCCGCCTCTACATGGCGGCGATCAACCGGATGCACCGCCGCCACGTCAGCCCGGCGATGCTGCGCATGGCCGTGGCACACGCGTTGGCACCGGAACTGGCCGCCGCGATTTCGCTGCAGGACACCGCCCTGGCCTGATCGGGTGGGCTCAGCGCTGGTGATCCGCGAGCCGTACGACCTGCATCGCCAGGTCGTACGCTGCGCACTGGCTGAAGCGGGCGTCAAACAACGGCACGGTGCGCACGGTCTGCATGCTCAGCCCCCGTTGTACGGTCCGGTGCCCGGGTAAACCTGCAGCAGCGCGCGGGTGAGCGTGCTGGGGTACACGGTGAGGTGGTCTTCGGCCGGGACCACCCGGTTCTCCACCTGTAGGCCCTGGTAGCCGCGCTGGCGCAGTCGATCGGCGAAGGCCTGCGTATCGCGCACCATGTCGTTGCGTGGGCCGTCTACTGCATCGGGCGTGGGTGTCTCTTGACTGCCGATCGCCAGCAATACCCGGGCCGGCAGCGCGCGGTGCTGCTGCGCGTAGTCCTGTTCAAGGCGGTTGATGTAGTGCCCGTCGAACCACAGCGACGGGCTGGACAGGATGTAGGTCTGGAACATCTGCGGGCGTGTGAGCAGCACATAGGTGCCGAACAGCCCCCCGTAGGAATGCCCGGCGAAACTGCGCCGCGCCGGATCGGTACGGTAGCGCGCGTCCACCGCGGGCAACACGTGCGTGGCCAGGAAATCGCGGTAGTGCGCGGCACCGCCGTAGACCACGTCGTCGCTGTAGTCATCGTCGGCACTGCGTTGCGGCTGGGTGGGTGTGTAGTCGCGCGAGCGGCTCTGCTTGGAGGTCAGCCCCTGCTGCGGCGGCAGCCCGACCAGGATGAAATCTTCCAGGTTGGCGCCGCCCTGCCCCACCAGGTTGCGCACGCTGCGCACCAGCGGAAAGCTGTACAGCGCGTCGGTGACGAACAGCACCGGGTAGCGCCGCTCCTGCTGCTGCGCGTAGCTGACCGGCAGTGCCACCCAGATCGGATAGTCGCGCCCGGCCGGATCATGCACGCTCCAGCTCTCGGTATCGGGCAGGACCACGCCTGCCGCCGGCACCGCCGCCGCAGGCGTGCTGCGCAGCGCATCGCCGTGCAGCGCACAGCCACCGGAGGTGGCCAGCACCATCATCGTTCCCAGCACGTTGCGCATTGCTTTCATCCGCGTTCTTCCGCCCTATCAGCGCGCAAGCGTCGCAATTCCCTACGGGCTTGCCAAGCCGGGGCGTTCAGCTGCGGTGCGGTTGGCCGCGTCTTGGCGCAGCGTAATCAGCGTGATCTCGGACGGCACGCCGATACGTGCCGCGAAGCCCGGCCACAGTCCGGCACCGTTGCTGACATACAACGTCATACCATCCACCTCGTAGCGCCCGGACACAAAGCCGCCGTTGGCGCGCTTGACCAGCTGGTCCATGCCGAGGATGTGGCCGCCGTGGGTGTGGCCGGAGAGCTGCAGCGCCACGCCCTTGGCGGCGTTCGCGCGTGCCTCCACCGGGCGATGGTCGAGCAGGATCACCGGCGCCTGCGGGTCCGCCCCGGCCAGTGCGGCGGTCAAGTCCGGCATGGGCAGGCCGTAGCGCGCGGCCACCGGATCGGTGACACCGGCGATGGTCAACGTCGCACCGTCACGCTGGACCTGCGTGTGGGTATTCTCCAGCACCTGCATGCCCTGCCCGCGGAAGGCCTGCATCCACTCGGCGTACTGCGCGTAGTACTCGTGGTTGCCGGTGATCGCGATGACGCCATCGGGCGCGCGCAGCCTGGCCAGCGGCGCGAAATCGTTGGCGCGGGCGCTGACGCTGCCGTCGATCAGATCCCCGGTGATCACCACCAGATCCGGATGCAGGGCATTGCTCTCGGTGACCACTTTTTCCACCCAGGCACCGGTGAGCAGGCGGCTGGCGTGGATGTCGGTGAGCTGCAGCACGCGGTAGCCGTCGAACGCGGCCGGCAGCCCATCGATGGCGACCTCGATCTGCCGCGGCTTGGGGACCGCCATGCCCTGCCAGATGCCGTAGGCGGACAGCAGCAGCGCCAACGTGCCCGCCGCAGGGCGCAGCCACGTCGCGCGCAGCTTCGATAGCACGCGCCGCGCCCGGACCAGGCGCGCGATGAGCAGCAGCGCATCCAGCACAAGCACGAACACCGCACTGATCAGCAGCGTGGTGAACCCGGTCGCAAGCACCGCAATCAACGCTTTGGGAATCTCGGGCGAGGCCATGGTCCCGGCGAACTGCGCCACGATCCGGTGGTGCAGCGCCAGTGCGACCACCAGCAGGCCCAGTACGATCCGCACCGGACGCGACAGCCGCAACGGCCAGATCAGCCGCCACACCAGATACAACGCAAGCAAACAGCCGATCACACTCAGCACAGACACATCCTGGAAACGAGGGGGAATGGGCCGGCCGCATCGCTGCCGCCTTGCCCAGCCCTTTATCGTTGCCGAATCGCGCGGCGTGTTCCAGTGCAGGAGGTCGTGATGATTCAGGCAGAGCGCTGGCTTGCCTTCGCGCGCGCTGCAGCGGCGGGGGGCTTCGCTGCCCGGTTGCGCGCGATCGCGGCGCGGATCAATGCCTTGAACGCGGTCGCGTTGATCGTTTCGCCCTCGTGCAGATCGATGGCGCGGCGGGTGTTGCCCTCCAGGCTCGCATTGAACAGCCCCTTGGGATCGGGCAGCGCCGCGCCCTTGGCGAAGGTCAGCTTCACGGCCGCCTTGTAGGTCTCGCCGGTGCACAGGATGCCGCTGTGCTCCCATACGGGCACGCCTCGCCACTTCCAGGTTTCCAGCACCGCCGGATCGACCTCGTGGATCAGGCTGCGGATGCGCGCCAGGGTCTGGCCCCGCCAATCATCCAGCGACTGGATGCGCGCATCGATCTGCTGCGATGCGGACAGCTCGCTGGCTGCCGCAGCGCGCGGGGTCGTACGGGCTTTGGGCTGGGTCATGAGGTCACCACCATTCGCCATGGGCGGCCCGGTCGGCAGCGCCCTTCGTGCGCGTTATAGACCTGATCGGAGGGGGCTTCAAGCCGGCGCTTACATCCGCTCGCCCGGGAGCCGGGTGGCCTGCGTCACCCACGCCCGGAACTGTGTCTCGTCCAATGGAACGCCCTCCTCGATGTGCAGGTAGCGCGTGTCCTGGCTCTTGGAGGCGACCGGCGGGAGCGGCTGCAGGGCCATCCCTCTGAAAAATGCCACTTTGATGTAGCGGGTAAAGCAATGCAGGCTGAGAAACCAGCCGTCGCCATCGATGCCATACAGCGGTGAATTCCATTTGACCGCTTTGTGTACGCCGGGAACGGTGGCCACGATCAGCGCATCCAGCCGTTCGCCGACGGCACGCTTCCAACCGGGCATGGCGGTGATATAGGCCTGCACCGGGCCATCGCCATCGCCCTTGGGAATCTGCGGATTGCCGCCGGACAGCAACCGGGGCTCGCCGGACGCCAGCGGAGGTAGCGACGTCTTTCCTGATGCGCGGGATCGATTCGTGGCCATGCTGCCGTTCCTGTGTGAGACCTGCCTGCGTTATAGACCGCGCCGTGCCAGGCAGCAATGCACGGCCGCGGACCTTTGAACATTCTCCCATGGCCTCGTTCCGGCGGTGGTCCGCCTGCTACGGAATCCCGGCCGGCATGCAGCATCACGTGCGGTCGGTCAGTCCTGCGCGGGGCTGCAGTAGCGGTAGACCAGATCCGCCGGGTCGGCCCGTGCGGCCGTCGCATCCAGTACCCCGCCAAGGCGTCGCGCGACCTGCGCCGACGCGATATTGGTCGGCGTCATGTAGCTGACCAGGGTCGGCAACGCCAATGCGGAGAACGCCCAGTCACGCAGCGCCGCAGCGGCCTCGGTGGCATATCCCCGGCCCTCATGGGCGTCTTGATGTCGTACGAGGGCTTGGGACGTTGGTCCACTCAGATCCAGCGCTGGTCCAGCAGCTCGCGCTTGATATAGGCATAGAACACCGGCGCCGCGACCAACCCTGGAAGCCCGAACGCGGCTTCCATCACCAGCATCGCCAGCAGCAGCTCCCAGGCACGCGCCTGGATCTCGCCCCCGACGATGCGGGCGTTGAGGAAGTACTCCAGCTTGTGGATGACCACCAGATATAGCAGCGCGACCACGGCCACGTAGAACGACACCGACAACGCGACGATGGTGATGACCGTGTTGGAGATGATGTTGCCCACCACCGGCAGCAGGCCGGCAAGGAAGGTGATCAGTACGAGTGTTTTCGCCAACGGCACGTGCACGCCGAACAGTGGCAGCACCCCGAGCAGGAAGATGGCGGTGAACAGCGTATTGAGCAGGGAGATCTTCACCTGCGCGAACACCACCTGCCGGAAGGCCGTGGCCATGCGGCTGGTGCGGCCGATCAGTTCCTGCGCCAGCGGTCCCATCTTCGGCAGCGGCAGTTCGTCGTAGAGCGCGATCATCGCGCCCAGCACCATGCCGATCAGAATCCGCACGCTGATCTGCACGGCCGAGGTGCCCGCGATGCCGAGCTGCTGGCGGTGCGTCGCCGCCCAGTCGTTCATCGCGGTGCGCAGCGCCTGCAGGTCTTCCGGGATGTACGGCTGCAGCAGGTCCGGCACCTGGTGGCGGGACGTGTTGAGGATGTCCATCAGGCGCATCAACAGCGCATCCGGCCCGCCGGTTTCATTGCGGAAGAACGAGGCGATGCCGATCGCAGCCAGCGTCAGCGCGCCGATGATCAACGCCGACAGCACGATCACCGAATAGGCGCGTGCGCGCCCGGGCGGCAGCTTGCCTTCGACGGTGGAGGCCAGCAGGTGGGTCAGGTGGAACACCAGCAGGCCCGACAGCAGCGTCACCACCAGCCCGAGTTTCAGGGTCAGCCACATGCCCAGCAGCATCAGCAACCAAGACGCGATGCGGGCGGTGGGCGGCTTGGGCAACGCGGGGATCACTATGGACATGCGGGCGCATCCTGACGGGTGGCCCATGGTAGTGGATGCGGTGTGGGCGCTGCAGTCGAGCCCCGCACCATCAAACTGAAATCCAGCGTCTGCTGGAGCGGTACATCAACACGTTCGATGATGGCGAGCAGCAGGTTGACCGCGCGGGCACCGATCTCCCGCATCGGTTGCCTGATGGTCGTCAGCGGAGGCGTGAGGTAACGCGACGATGCCAGGTCGTCGAAGCCAACGACGGACAGATCATCCGGCACCCGGATGCCCAGATCCCGGCAGGCCGCCAGGACGCCCAGCGCCATCTGGTCGCTGAAGCAGAACACCGCGGTCGGCGCGGGCGCGCGCGCCAACAGCGCCATCCCGGCCGCGTGACCGGATTCGACGGAGAAGTCGCCGGGCACGACGCTGAGCTGGCGCAGGCGACCGCGCGCCTTGCCGGCGCCCCGGACCCCTTCCAGCCGTTGCTGGTGCAGGGGATTGTCCGGCGGCCCACCGACCACGGCGATCCGCTCGTGCCCCAGGCCATACAAGTGGTCCATTACCGCGCGCGCGGCGGCCGCGTTGTCGATGTGGACGCTGGGAATGCCCAGCGCGGGATCGAACTCGCAGCCGTTGACCACCGGCGCGGCAATGCCCTGCTGCTGGACGATGTCACGTGCCGTAGGCGGGAGGCGATGCCCCAGCACGATCAGACCGTCAGCCTCGTTGCGCCGGAGCATCTGCGCGTAGCGTTCCTCGCGCTCGGGCAGGTTCTGGGTATCGCCCAGCAGGACGGCGTAACCAACGGCCTGCGCCGCGTCCTCCGCGCCCTGCAGGATCTGGGCGAAGAACGGGTTGGCGATGTCCGGCACGGTGACCAGGATCTTGCCGCTGCGCTGGGTCTTGAGTGTCCTGGCAACCGTGTTGGGGACATAGCCCAGCGCGGCGGCCGCCTGCTCGATGCGCGCGCGCGTGGCCGGCAGCACTTTCTCCGGCCGGGACAGCGCCCGCGACACCGTGCCGGCCGAGACGCCGACGTGCTTTGCAATGTCGTAGATGGTGGCCATGGCGTTACCTCTTCCTTCCGCTGTGCAGTGCACAACGGGTCTTTCGAATGCCCCTGCTAGGATAATGCAATCGATTGCATCTAGGGCGAATCCTCTTGAAAACGCTCAAGGGTCCAGCGCTGTTCCTGGCGCAGTTCATCGGCGACACACCTCCTTTTGATCGGCTGGACACGCTGGCCGGCTGGGCCGCGGGGCTGGGCTATTCTGGCGTACAAGTGCCGACCAGCGCGCCCCACCTGTTCGATCTGGCCGAGGCGGCGCGCAGCCAGGCCTACTGCGACGACGTCGCCGGCATGTTGGCCGGGCATGGCCTGCAGATCACCGAGCTGTCCACCCACCTGCAGGGGCAGCTGGTCGCCGTCCATCCCGCCTACGACAGCCTGTTCGACGGCTTCGCACCGCCGGACAAGCGCGGCGACCCGGCCGCCCGCCAGGCCTGGGCGGTGGAGCAGCTGCTGCTGGCCGCCAAGGCCAGCCAGCGCCTTGGCCTGACGGCGCATGCCACCTTCTCCGGCGCGTTGGCCTGGCCCTACTTCTATCCCTGGCCGCAACGCCCGCCCGGGCTGGTCGACGAAGCCTTCGCCGAACTCGGCCGCCGCTGGCGCCCCATCCTGGATGCGTTCGACACCTGCGGCGTGGATCTGTGTTTCGAGATCCATCCGGGCGAGGACCTGCATGACGGCGCGACGTTCGAGCGCTTTCTCGATGTGGTGGACCATCACCCCCGCGCGAAGATCCTGTACGACCCCAGCCACCTGCTGCTGCAGCAGATGGACTACCTGGGTTTCATCGACCGCTACCACGCGCGCATCGGCATCTTCCACGTCAAGGACGCGGAGTACCACGCCAGTGCGCGCAGTGGCGTGTATGGCGGTTACCAGGACTGGATCGATCGTCCGGGCCGGTTCCGCTCGCTCGGCGACGGCCAGATCGACTTCAAGGCGATCTTTTCGAAGTTCGCGCAGTACGACTTTTCCGGATGGGCGGTGCTGGAGTGGGAGTGCTGCCTGAAGCACCCGGAGGACGGCGCGCGCGAAGGGGCCGCCTTCATCCGCGACCACATCATCCGTGTAACCGAGCGCGCCTTCGACGACTTTGCCGACAGCGGCACCGATCCTGGATCACTGCGCCGCATGCTGGGGATCTGAGCCAACACTGCCTGGGAGGGCAAGCCATGACGCACACCATGTCGCGCTTGGGCGCGATGATGTTTCTGCAGTTCTTCATCTGGGGGGCATGGTTCGTCACCCTGGGGACCTATCTGGTGCAGGGGCCCTTGCAGGCCAGCGCGAGCCAGGTCGCGACGGCGTTCCTCAGCCAATCGATCGGCGCCATCGTCGCGCCCTTCCTGGTCGGCCTGATCGCGGATCGCTACTTCGCAGCGCAGCGCATCCTCGCGGTGCTCCACCTCGCTGGCGCGGCGCTGATGTGGCTGGCGTCCACGGCGACGGACTTCAGCACCTTCTCCGTCTATGTCATGGGATACATGCTGCTGTTCATGCCAACGCTGGCGCTGGCCAACAGTGTGGCGATGCGGCACATGCAGTCGCCGGAAAAGCAGTTTCCGCTCGTGCGGGTGGCCGGCAGCGTCGGCTGGATCGTGGCGGGCGTGCTGATCGGCTGGCTGGGCTGGGAACAGGCGCATCGGCTCGAGCTGACGTTCCGGATGGCGGCGATGGCGTCGCTGGCGCTGGGTCTGTATGCGTTCACGCTGCCGCACACGCCGCCGCTGGCGCAACAGCGCGACGCCGGGCTGGGGCAGATCCTGGGGCTGGATTCGCTGCGGCTTCTGAAGTCGCGCTCCTACCTGGTGTTCTTCCTGGCGTCCATCGCCATCTGCATCCCGCTATCGTTCTACTACAACTTCACCAACCCGTACCTCAACGATCTTGGCGTGCGCGGCGCGGCCGGCCTGCAATCGCTGGGCCAGGTCTCCGAAGTCCTGCTGATGCTGGCCATGCCGTTCCTGTTCGTCCGGCTGGGGGTCAAGACGATGCTGGCCGTCGGCATGGCCGCATGGGTAGTGCGCTACGCCATGTTCGCCTTTGGCGATGCGGGCGCGGGCTTCTCCCTGCTGGTGATCGGCATCGTGCTGCACGGCATCTGCTACGACTTCTTCTTCGTCACCGGCCAGATCTACACCGATGCGCATGCCGGCCCCGCCGCGCGCAGCAGCGCGCAGGGGTTCATCACCCTGGCCACCTACGGCGTGGGCATGTTGATCGGCACGTTCCTGTCCGGCGCGGTGGTGGAGCACTACACCACGGCGGCGGGCCCGGACTGGCAGCAGATCTGGCTGTTCCCGGCGGGCGTCGCGCTGGTCGTGCTGATCGCCTTCCTGCTGCTGTTCCGCGACCGGCCGGTGGTTGCGGCCGCCCCTTCCACCCCCTGAGGACCGCACCCGATGCCCAAGCTTGGAATTGCCATCGTCGGCACCGGCATGATCGGCGCCGTACACCATCGCGCGGCGCTGCTGGCCGGTGCGGAGATCCGGGGCGTAGCCGCCTCGTCACCGCATCGCGCACGCGACGTGGCGCAGGCATGGAATGTCCCGCGCGCCTATCGTGACATCGAAGAGGTGGTCACCGATCCGCAGGTACACGTCGTGCACGTCTGCACGCCCAACCATCTGCACCGCGCCATGGCGCAGGCGGCGCTGGAAGCGGGCAAGCACGTGATCTGCGAGAAACCGCTGGCCACCACGCTGGAGGACGCCCAGGCGCTGGCCGCATTGGCCACCTCGACCGGGCTGGTCGCCACGGTGCCGTTCGTCTACCGCTACCACCCGGTGGTGCGCGAGGCGCGCGCTCGCATCGCGCAGGGCGAGCTGGGCCCGCTGCACCTGATCCACGGCAGCTACCTGCAGGACTGGCTGCTGGACCCGGCCAGCAACAACTGGCGCGTGGATCCGGCGCTGGGCGGCGCGTCGCGCGTGTTCGCCGACATCGGCTCGCACTGGTGCGACCTGGTGGAATGGGTCAGTGGCGAGCGCTTCGTCGACGTCAGTGCGGCATTCGCCACCGTGCTCGCCGAGCGCGGCGCCCTCACCGGCCAGAGCTTCACCACGCCGGCGGCGGGCGGCGCGATGCAGGCCGTATCCAGCGAAGATGTGGCCGCGGCGATGTTCAAGACCGCCGCAGGCACGCTGGCGTCATTGACGGTCAGCCAGGTCTCGGCCGGACGCCACAATCGCCTCTGGTTCGAGATCGACGGCGCCCGAGCCAGCGTGGCGTTCAACCAGGAGGACGCCGAACGGCTGTGGATCGGCCGACCCGACCAGCGCGAGGAAACCTTCGTGCGTGGGCCGGGTGCCGGTAGTGCCGAACAACGCCGGCTGTCGGTGTTGCCGCCCGGCCATGCGCAGGGCTACGGCCACTGCTTCGAGGCGTTCGTCGCCGACACCTATCACGCCATCGACGGCGAGCGGCCACAGGGCCTGCCCACCTTCGAGGACGGCCTGCGTTCGGCATTGATCGTCGACCGCGTGATTGCATCGGCCAGGTCCCGTGCCTGGACCACCATCGGTTGAATCCCGGGAGGATGTGTTGATGAAAATCGCTACGCGCAGGACCACCACCCTCGCACTGCTGCTGCTCGTTGCCCTGCCCGCCTTCGCAGGCGGCCCCGCCGGTCCACAGCAGCCCATCGCAGTGCAGATGTACACGCTGCGCGACGCCGGCACGCTCGACCAGCAGTTGAAGATCGTGCATGACGCGGGCGTCGGCGCGGTGGAGACAGTCGGCACCCAGAACGTCAGCGCAACCGAACTCAAGCAACTGCTGGACCGCTACTCGATCAAGGCCATTTCCTCCCACGTGCAACTGGCCGATCTGCGCAGCGACCTGGACGGGGTGGTGGCCTTCAACCGCTCGATCGGAAACACCACCCTGGTGGTGCCGTACCTGGACAAGAAGGATCGGCCGACCGATGCCGCAGGCTGGACCGCACTGGGCCAGGAACTGGGCCGGATCGCGGCGATGGCAAACGCCCAGGGGATGCGCTTGGCTTACCACAACCATGACTTCGAGCTGGTCGATTTCAACGGCAAAACCGGCCTGGAACTGCTGTTCGCTGCGGCCGGCCCCGACCTGCAGACCGAGCTGGACCTGGCCTGGGTAGCCCGTGCGGGCCATGACCCGGTGGTGATGCTGGGCAAATTCCGTGGCCACGTGTTCGCGGTACACGCCAAGGACAACGCACCCAAAGGCCAGGCCGAAGACGAGGGCGGCTTCGCCGCCGTTGGCCAGGGCGTGCTGGACTGGAACGCGATCCTGCCTGCCGCCGCGGCGGCGGGCGTGCAGTGGTACATCGTCGAGCACGACCAACCTCATGATCCGGCCAAGGTCATCAAGACGGGCGCGGACTACCTGCGTCAACACCTCATCACCACGCTGCCCGCCAGCGCACCGCGCTAGCCCGCCAAGGAGCCCCACTTGAACAAGATCCTGACGCTGGCCCTGACGCTGTTCGGCACGGTGCTGGCCCCCACAGCGTGGTCCAAGGACGACCCGGCCGCTGGCGCACAACTCTATGCCGTGCACTGCACGGCCTGCCACGGCGCGAATCGGGCCGGCGTTCCGCCGACGTTCCCCGCACTCACCGATGTCTCCAAGCGGTTGCAGCCGGCGCAGATCAAGGAAAAGATCAGCAAGGGCGGCGGCTTGATGCCGCCCTTTTCCCAGCTGTCGCCACAGGAAATCGACAATCTCGCCAGTTACCTGGCGAAATAGGATTGCACTACAGCTGCCGCACCCAGATGTTGCGGTAGCTGACCTTGGAATCGTGTTCCTGCAGGTAGATCGGCGCACACCCATGGGGCGCGTACGACGGCGCGCCGATGTACTCGGTCTTGCCCGCCAGCACGGTGTCGTCCTGTACCAGCACACCGTTGTGCAGCACAGTGATGCGCGCGGGCGAGAGGAGCCCCCCACCCTGCGAGAAGCGCGGCGCCTTCCAGAGGATGTCGTAGGCCTGCCACTGCCCCGGTGCACGCGAAGCATTCACCAAGGGCATGGCCTGCTTGTAGATGGCGCCGGCCTGGCCGTTGGCATAGGTCGGGTTGTTATAGCTGTCGAGCACCTGCAGCTCGTAGCGTTCCTGCAGGAAGATGCCACTGTTGGCGCGGTCCTGGCCCTCAAAGCCCTCGGTTTCGACAGGCGTGCGCCACTCGACATGCAGCTGGACGTCGCAGAAGTGCTGCCTGGTGCGAATGCCCTTGCTGCCCGGAACCACCGTCAGGGCGCCATCGGCGACGCGCCAAGGCACGCGCCCGCCCTGCTCCGACTCCCAGGCGGACACATCATTGCCATCGAACAGCACGATCGCGTCGGAGGGTGCCTTTCCTGGGGGCGTGGCCACGCTCGCGGGCACCGGCGTCCAGACCTCGGTCTTCTTCGGATCACGCGCAGGGTCGGCACCGGCCTGCGCGAGCGCAGGTGCGGCAACCAGCATGGCGGCGGCGATCAGCACAGGCGTGATCATTCCGTTGCGCTCCATCAGCTGGTCCCCCACGCCGGCGTACCGGGGATATAGGCGAGGTCGCCGTCGTAGCGCCCCGGCACCGCGACGTACTGCAGCACCTCGGTCGCGCCAACCTTTGAAGTAAAGAAACCGAAGATGGCCAGCTGCTTGAGCATCGTGAAGTAATGCGGCATCGCTTCTCCCTCCTCGGTGGTGCCGGTCTCGGTCACTTCGACCGCGTGTTTCCTGGCCTCTGTATCCAGCGCGCGCAGCAGCTCGGTGCGGGCCTGCGGCGCGAGCGAGACGAAGCGGCCACCGGCCCGTTTATCGATGTCGGCAAGGCCGGCACGGAAGCTTGCCTGCTGCCGGGCGGTGTAGCAGTCGCTGACGAACGTCGCCATGAACGCACCGGCGCCTGCGTCTTTCGCCCCCGGCGTCTTCGTCCGCGGCAGGATGGTCTCTGCGATCTCATCCAGCGTGCCGACATCCGCGTCGGAGAAGCGCGTCTTCGCCCCTGCGGCAGGAGCCTGTGCCTGACCGAGTACGGGCAGACCGATCATGGCCGCACCGGTGGCGGCGACGATCATCTTCAGCAGTTCGCGGCGGTCCATCACAGATTCCCCGCTTTCAGTTCGCGCACGGCATGGTCGGCAGCCCGCGCCGTCAGCGCCATGTAGGTCAGCGAAGGATTCACGCAGGCGCTGGAGGTCATGCACGCACCGTCGGTCACATAGACGTTGGGGGCATCCCAGACCTGGTTGTGCTGGTTCAGCACGGATGTCCTGCGGTCACGCCCCATCCGCGCGGTCCCCATTTCGTGGATGCCCTTGCCGGGGGCGTAGTCCTTGTCATGCATCTCCACGTCTTTGACCCCCGCGGCCTCGAGCATCTCGGCGGCATCGGCGGCCATGTCCTTGCGCATCGCCAGTTCATTGGCGCGCATGGAGACATCCATCGCCAGCACCGGCAGTCCCCACTTGTCCTTGCGCTCGGCGTCCAGGCGGATCGTGTTGTCGTGGTGCGGCAGCATCTCGCCGAAGCCGGTCATGCCGATGCGCCAGTCACCGGGCACGGTCAGCGCCTCTTTCAGGTCGGCACCGATATTCAGCTCGGCGATCTCGCGCGACCATCCTGTGCGGCTGGCACCGCCCTGGTAGCCGAAGCCACGCAGGTAGCGGCGCTTGTCCGCAGCCACGTTGCGGAAGCGGGGAATGTAGAAGCCGCAGGGACGACGGCCGAAGTAGTACTTGTCCTCATAGCCCTCGACCCGGCCCGAGGCGCCCGCACCGAAATGATGGTCCATCACGTTGTGCCCGAGTTCGCCCGACGATGCGCCCAGCCCACCCTCCCAGACATCGGTGGCCGAGTTCATCAGCAGCCAGGTCGAGTTGAAGGAGGACGCGTTGAGGAAGATGACCTTGGCCGTGTACTCATAGGTCTTCCCCGTCTCGGCATCGATGACCTCCACGCCGCGCGCACGCTTGCGGTCCTTGTCGTAAAGCACTTCCTTGACGATCGAGAACGGCCGCAAGGTCAGGTTGCCCGTTTTCATGGCCGCCGGCAGCGTCGCCGCCTGTGTCGAGAAATACGCGCCGAAGGGACAGCCCAGGATGCACTTGTTGCGGTACTGGCAGTTGACGCGGCCCTGCTCGGGCATCGGCTGGGTGATGTTGGCGGTGCGCGAGTGGATCATGTGCCGCGTTCCGCCAAAGGCCTTCCGGATCCGCGCGGCCACGTCCTTCTCGACGATGTTGAGCGGGATCGGCGGCAGGAACTGTCCGTCCGGCAGCACGTCCAGCCCTTCACGGGTGCCGGCGATGCCGGCGAACTTCTCCACATGGTCGTACCAGGGTGCGATGTCGGCGTACCGGATCGGCCAGTCGGTGGCGATGCCGTCCTTGAGGTTCGCCTCAAAATCCAGGTCGGAGAAGCGATAGCTCTGCCGGCCCCACATCAGCGAACGCCCGCCGACGTGGTAGCCGCGGAACCAGTCGAAGCGCTTGGTCTCGATGTAGGGCGATTCCTGTTCGTCGGCCCACATGCCCTGAAGGTTCTCGGCCAGCGCGTAGTCGCGCATCAGCACCGGGAAGGCGGCCTTCATCGCCCGGGTTGGCCGGTTGCGGTGCGGGAAGTCCCACGGCTCCTTCATTGCATTGACGTAGTCCTTCACGTGCTCGATGTTGCGGCCGCGTTCCAGCATCAGCACCTTGAGGCCCTTCTCGGTCAGCTCCTTCGCCGCCCAACCGCCACTGATTCCCGAGCCAACGACGATGGCGTCGTAATGATTGTCTGCCATGGATCTCTCACCTGGTGGATATCGTTTCAGACGTCGCAGAGGCGGATCGCCTCGCGCAGCGAGCCGACGGGATCCGGTGACGCAGGCATGAATTCCTGCGCCAGATAGCCGTCGAAACCGGTGTCGCGGATCGCGCGACAGATGGCGGGGTAGTTGAGTTCCTGGTGGTCCCCGATCTCGTGCCGGCCCGGCACGCCCGCCGTGTGGTAATGCTTGAAACAGGCGTGATCCCTGCCGATGGTGGCGATGATGTCGCCCTCCATGATCTGCATGTGATAGATGTCGTAGAGCAGGCCGAAGTGGTCCGAGCCGAGCCGCTGGCACAGCGCCACGCCCCACGCGGAGGTGTCGCACAGGTAGTCGGGATGATCGACCCTGGAGTTCAGCAGCTCCATCACCAGCACCACGCCGCGCTTCTCGGCATGGCCGAGGATGCGCTTGAGGCCGGCCTCTGCATGGGCCATGCCTTCCTGGGGATCCATGCCGTTGCGGTTGCCGGAAAAACAGATGAGATTGCGGTAGCCCGCATCGGCCACCAGATCGATGTGCCGCGTGTAGCGCTCCACCAGTTGGTCGTGGAACTCGCGGCCGGCAAAGCCCTTGGTCAGGCCCAGCTCCGCACCGTTGCACATCGAGCTGTCCACGCCATGGGCCTTCAGCGTGGGCCAGTCTTCCGGGCCAACCAGATCAATGGCGGCGAACCCGATGTCCTGCACCGTCCTGCACAGCTGGGCGACCGACTGCTGCGGAAAGGTCCAGCGGGCGACGGAGTGCTTCAGGTTGCCCTTGAGCGGCGCGGCCGCGGCAAACGCCGGCAGCACGCCCGCAGCACCCAAACCAAGGCTCGCGGCGGCCGCTAGGCGCAGTGCATCGCGCCGGGTAAGCCCCGGCCCCGATGCCGGCGCGGGTCTGATCGAATGGATGGACATCCGTCTTCCGGCCTCCCAACCGGTATCAAACGCTGACGATCCGTTGCAATGCAATCGATTGCACCATAGAGGAGGAACTGATTTTTTTGCAAGACGCGGTGCACGAAAATGCATGCTGCGAGGCACAACGCCGCCCAAACGAGAAAACCCCAGTAAGCACACCGGCTTACTGGGGTTTATTCAAACGCGAACAATTACTGGAAAATCAGAACGGAATGTCGTCATCCGCGAAGTCGTCCATCGGCGGTGCCGACTGCTGCGGGGCCTGCTGCTGCGGGCGCTGCTGACCGTAGCCACCACCACCGCCGCCGCGCTGACCACCACCACCGCCACCACCACCGCCGTACTCCTGGCGCGGGGCCTGCTGGCGCTGCGGACGTTCGCCGCCGGCACCACCGCCACCGCCGCCTTCACGGCCGCCGAGCATCTGCATTTCATCGGCGATGATGTCGGTGGAGTACTTCTCCACGCCATCCTGGCCGGTGTACTTGTCGTAACGCAGGCTGCCTTCGACGTAGACCGAGCTGCCCTTGCGCAGGTATTCACCGGCGATCTCGCCGAGCTTGCCGAAGAACACCACGCGGTGCCATTCGGTACGCTCCTGCTGGTTGCCATCCTTGTCCTTGCGGACGCTGGTGGTGGCCAGGCTGATGCGGGTGATCGCCATACCGCCCTGGGTGTACTTCACGTCCGGGTCGTTGCCGAGGTTGCCGACCAGGATGACTTTATTGATGCCGCGCGCCATAGGGTTGCTCTTCCGTTGTCCGAGGGCAGGCCGCAGTCATATCACAGCCCCGGGCGGGGTGCAGATCTGCCGGGCCGCCCTTGGGAAAATTGGGGGGATCCAGATTGCACCATCTTATCATCGCCGCCGTCCCCGACCCTGTCGGAATTCCGCCCGGCAGCGACCGGAAACCTGCTCGAGCCCTATCCCGCAAGGGTGACGGCGGTTACACCGGACGCCGTCGGGCCCCGGCCCGCCAGGCCATCCCGCCGCCCGGCCCAGCCCTGGCAGCGCATGGCATGATGTCCCTTCACTGCCTCACCCCCTGCTGAAATGACCATCCGCGGCAAAGCCACCTCCCTCGATATCGCCCACCTGGCCGGCGTCTCCCAGCCCACGGTGTCGCGGGCGCTGCGCGGCAGCCCCATGGTCAACGCCGAGACCCGGCAGCGGATCCTGGCCATTGCCCGGGAGCTGAACTACAAGGTCGACAAGAACGCCTCCAGCCTGCGCCTGCGCAATGCCGGCACGCTGGCCCTGCTGTTCTTCGAAGACCCCACCAATGACGACTCGCTGATCAACCCGTTTTTCCACGCCATGCTGGGCTCGATCACCCGGGCCTGCGCGCTGCGCGGTTATGACCTGCTGGTCTCCTTCCAGCAGCTGTCCACCGACTGGCAGGCCGATTACGAGGACAGCAACAAGGCCGACGGCATCATCCTGCTGGGCTATGGCGACTACCACGAGTCGCGCGAGCGCCTGCAGCGGCTGGTCGAGCAAGGCACCCATTTCGTGCGCTGGGGCGCTTCCCTGCCCGATCAGCCCGGTGTCTCGATCGGCAGCGACAATTTCCAGGGCGGGTTCGACATCACCGCGCACCTGCTCGACCAGGGCTGCCGCCGGATCGCCTTCGTCGGCCATGCCTCCAGCCACTACCCCGAGTTCGAGCAGCGCTACCGCGGCCACGTGGAGGCGATGCAGGCGCGCGGCCTTACCGCCGAGCCGTCCCTGCAGCACGATGCGATCACCACCGAACAGTCCGGTTTCGATGCCTGCCAGGCACTGTTGGCGCGCGGCGAGCGTATCGACGGGCTGTGCGCGGCCAGCGACCTGATCGCGATCGGTGCGATGCGCGCCCTGCGCGAACACGGCCTGCGCGTGCCCGAGGACGTGGCGGTCACCGGCTTCGATGACATCCCGCTGGCCGCCTCGGTCTCCCCACCGCTGTCCACCGTGCAGCAGGACACCAAGCAGGCCGGGCACCTGCTGGTGGAAAAACTGCTGGCGCTGATCGAAGGCCAGCCGGTGGAGGGCCAGAGCATCGCGGTCAAGCAGGTGCTGCGGGACTCCTCGCTGCGCGGCTGAGCCTGGCTCAGGGCATACGCTGGAAAGTCAGGGTCTCGAACGTAAGCGACCGTACCTGGCCCTCTCCCACCTGGAAGGTCAGCCAGCTCCCCGAACCGGGGACGAGTTCAACGCGCACCTGATCCGTCTGTTCGCCTGCACTGGCGACGGCGTCCAGCCGCCCCCAGCGCAGCCGCAGCGCCTGCTCACCGGCCGCCTCGACCCGCATCTCGCCGAGCAGCGGATGGACGTATCGGCCCACGAAATGGTCGCGCGGCAACGACCGCCGCCAGGGGCGTGACTGGATCGCCTCGCGCTGGCGCGACACGTTCGCCTGCATCTGGGCCGCCTTGGCCTGCAGCGCCAGGAAGCGGGCGGCAGAGCGCGACGTGATCCCGGGCTCGTGTAACAGCAGGCCATATACGTGATCGGCGATGAGGTTGGTCAGCGGCGCGCCCAGCACGTCCTCGTTGTTGAGCACCACCAGCGCGGTGTTCTGGTCCGGCATGAACGACAGGTGCGCGTGGAAGCCGGCGAATCCACCGAAGTGGTGCAACAGTGGGTGGCCCTTGTACTGCCCGGTGTACCAGCCCCACGCGTAGCCGTCGCGCGCGAAATCCAGATAGCTCGCGTCCAGCGCGACCTGACGCTGCTGCGAGCGGGTGATTAGCTCCCGGGCAAGGGCGGTGTTGCCCTCTCCCGGTAACTGCGCGATCAGGAAACGCGCCAGGTCCGGCGCGGTGGCGACCATGCCGCCGGCCGCCTGCATCGTGTCGTCCGCTTTGCGCAGATACAGCGGCGTGGTCGGCTGCGCACTGGCCAGCGAGTAAGGCGCGGCCATGGGCCAGCCGGCCGCTTCGGCAGTGCTGATCCGGGTACTCGTGTGCCGCATGCCCAACGGCTCGAACAACGTGCGCTGGAGCTGGTCCTGCCACGGCGGGCCGTTGTGCTGGTCCATCCAGATGCTGAGCAGGTTGTAGCCCAGGTTGGTATAGCGGAAGGTGCCGTGCGCCGCGTCCGGATCGCGCTGGGTTGCCGCCACCAGCGCCCGCCGCGAGGTGCTGTCGTGCACGCCGCTGAAGGCGGTGGCCCAGACCAGGGCGGTGTTGTCCACGCCGGCAGTGTGCGTGAGCAGATCGCCGACGGTGATCGCCTCGGCGTCCAGGCCATCGAAGTGTGTTTGCGGAAACATCTGCTGGAGTGACATCGCCATGTCGAGCTCGCCGGCGCCCTGCTTCTGCAGGGCGTTCAGCGCGAAGAACGGCTTGGTCGCCGAGGCGATGTAGAAGACAGTGTCAGCCGTGACCGGCGTGCCGGCCCCGATATCCGCGAGACCGTAGTAGCCTTCATGGATCACCTTGCCGTCCTTCACCACCACGACGGCGGTACCCGAAGGCAGGCCCGTGGCCGCCTTGGTCTGTTCGATGAGGGAGGACAGCGGGGCAAAATCGACAGGCGTGGCAGCGTGCACCGGAGACATCACGGCCACGGCAACGCCGGCACAGAGTGCCAGGATGCGTTTCATTCGAGGTCCTGTTGCAGGGGAGCCGCCGGCGACGCGGGCGGCAGGATGGCGGCCTTACTTCAGGCGACGATCCAGCACGAAGTACACCACGTTGCCCAGCCCGGTCGCACCGAGCAGCAGGGCGATGGCGCCAGGCGTGACCCGGTCGATACCGAGCAGATCGACCAGGCCGAATGCCAGCGCCAGGGTCAGCAACACGCAGCCCCAATGCAGCGAGGCCAGCCGCCGCTTGGTGGTATCGCCGGCCAGCAGCGAGCGCACCAACTCTTCCGAACCGCGGGCTTCAACGATCCGGCGGCGCGTGTGGCCATCGACCACGCTCTTGATGGCATACACGATGCCGAGGATCAGGACGACGGGGAGAATCAGGTTGTAATCCATGGTGCGTTCGTTCCGTTGAGGAGGGGCTTGTCCACTGAGATACGGCCAGGGCGGAATGGGTTGCACGAACCACGGTTGCAACCGATGGCGCACTCGACGTATCCCTATGGGGATGCGAATACCGCCGCCCACCCCTGCCGACTGTCTCGACGCCGACCGGGCACTGGTCGCCGCTATTCTGTCGCGGCAGCCCGGGGCGTTCGAACAGCTGGTGCGGGAGTATCAAGGGCTGTGCTGGCGCGTGGTCGACCGCATGGTCCGCCATCCCGACGACACCCGCGAGCTGTGCCAGGAAGCCTTTCTACGCATCCATCAGACGCTGCATCAGTACCGCGGCGAAAGCGCGTTGAAATCATGGGTGGCACAGGTCGCCTATTCGATCGCCAAGCGCCACCTGGAACGGCGCCGCATTCCGCTGGTGGAGAACAACATGGGCGAGGACGGCACCGCATTGATCGATCAGATCGGCGATGGCATCGATCTGGAAGCACGTACCAGCGAGCAGGACATCAACGCGCACCTGCATGCGGCGATCGACGCCTTGCCGCCCCTGCAGCGCACCCTGCTCACGCTCTATCATCTGGAGGAGATCTCCATCGCCGAGATCGCCACCCTGACCGACCTGGCCGAAGGCACCATCAAGAGCCATCTGTTCCGCAGCCGCATGCGGTTGCGCGAGCTGCTTGAATCCCGCATTGGAGTGCCCGCATGAGCAGCGCAGACGATCCCCGCATCGACCCGGAGGAATGGCAGGCCCAGGAACGTGGCCTGCGCGCGGCGCTGAGTGGCCAGCGCGCCGGACCAGAGGCCACCGATTATCTGCGCATCGCCCAGGCCATTGCCTGCACACCGCAGAGTGGGCCGCCGATGCGCTTCGCCCGTGATGTCGCCGTGCGCATCGCCCGCCATGACGCCGGTATCGAGCGCTGGGTGTCGCGCGTGCTGCTGGCGGTGCTGGCGATCACGGTGCTGGCGTTGGGCGCCCTGTTCGGCCCCGCGTGGTGGAGCACGGTCGAGCGGACCGCGGGCAGCGCGGCGACCGGGTGGCTACTGGCTGGCGCAGCATGCGTGGCGCTGTCGTGGCTGGCGGGCCGCTGGCGGGCGTCCGGCCGGAAGCACCCATGACTTACGGCGGATGCAGGCTATCTGAATAGGGCGGATAACCGAGCTATCGCCCAGGGGAAGCTGTCCGCATGCTTGAGATCCGCGCGCTGTCCAAGACTTACGCCAATGGGGTCCACGCCCTTGCCGGTGTCACCCTCGATATTCCCCGCGGCATGTTCGGCCTGCTCGGCCCGAACGGCGCCGGCAAGTCCTCGCTGATGCGCACCCTCTCCACGCTGCAGGAAGCAGACAGCGGCACCGCCACCTTGGCGATTCCCGGTGAGACAAGCATCGATGTGCTGCGCGACAAGGACGCGGTGCGCCGTCGGCTGGGCTATCTGCCGCAGGACTTCGGGGTGTACCCCAAGGTCAGCGCGCTGGATCTGCTTGATCATTTCGCGGTCCTGAAGGGCCTCACCAACAAGGCCCAGCGCCGCGAAGTGGTGGAAGCCCGACTGCAGCAGGTCAATCTGTGGGATGCGCGCAAGCGCAAACTGGGCACCTACTCCGGCGGCATGCGCCAGCGCTTCGGGATCGCGCAGGCATTGCTCGGCGATCCGCGACTGGTGATCGTTGACGAACCCACCGCCGGGCTGGACCCGGAAGAACGCAACCGCTTCCTCAACCTGCTCGCGGCGATCGGCGAGAACGTGGCGGTGATCCTGTCCACGCACATCGTCGAAGATGTCACCGACCTGTGCCCGAACATGGCGATCATGAACAAGGGGCAGGTACTGCTGACCGGCAAGCCCAGTGACGCGATCGACGCGCTCCAGCACCAGGTCTGGCGCAAGCAGGTGGATGCTGCCGCGTTGCCCGCGTACGAAGCCAACCATGTGGTGCTGTCCACCCGCCTGGTGGGTGGCCGGCCGGTGATCCACGTGCACAGTGAGTCCGACCCCGGCGACGGCTTTGCCGCCGTCGCTCCCGATCTGGAAGACGTCTATTT
>NZ_JBHFHW010000038.1:0-2785 GCF_057333975.1 Stenotrophomonas sp. AGC87 | reverse complement strand
CGCCCCCCCCCCCGGGCCGCCTGACCGGAGCCCGCCATGATCGCTGCCTTCTTCCGCTTCGAGCTGCGCGAGCAGCTCCGTTCCCCGCTGCTGTGGCTGCTGGCGGGCCTGTTCGCCCTGATGGCCTTCGGTGCCGCGTCGTCCGACGCGATACAGATCGGCGGCGGCGCCGGCAACGTGCACAGCAACGCGCCGACCGTGATCGCCTCGATGCTGGGCGTGTTCACCCTGCTCGGCATGCTGGTGTCCACGTTGTTCGTCAGCAATGCGCTGCTGCGCGACTTCGATCTCGGCACGGCCGAGCTGATCTTCGCCAGCCCGATCAAGCGCCGCGACTACCTGGCCGGCCGCATCGGCGCGGCCTTGGTCAGCGGGCTGCTGGTGTACGTGATCATCGCGCTTGGCCTGGCGCTCGGGCCGTTCATGCCCTGGGTCGATCCGGCCCGCATGGGCCCGGCCTCGCTGTACAGCTACGTCTGGGCATTCGGGGTCATCGTGATTCCGAACCTGATCTTCACCACGGCCCTGCTGGCCTTGCTGGCGGCCACCACGCGCTCGATCCTGTGGGTCTACATCGGCGTGATCGCCTACTTCGTGCTGTACGGCGTCAGCGCGGCACTGCTCAGCGATATCGATAACACCTGGATTGCAGTGCTGAGCGAGCCGCTCGGCCTGCGGGCGCTGTCACGGACCATCCGCTACTGGTCGGTGGCCGAGCGCAACACGGGGTTGCCTGCCGTGGCCGGGCAGCTGCTGGCCAACCGTGCGCTGTGGCTCGGTGTGGCGGCGGTGCTGTTTGCCGCGACCTTTGCCCTGTTCCGCACCGAGCGCAGCGGTAGTGCGGGTCGTCGCTGGGGCCGCAAAGCCGCCGCCGCGGCGACCACGCCGTCGCTGCGTCCGGCCCAGGTCGTGGTGCCCCGCGTGGTGCCGGGTCACGGCGCCGGCACCGCATTCGGTCAGTTCCTTCACCAGGTCCGCTTCGATACCAGCGGCGTGCTGCGCAGTGTGCCGTTCCTGGTGCTGCTGGTACTGGGGCTGTGCAACTTCCTGCCCGGCGCGCTGTTCCGCCAGACCCTGTATGGCACGCCGATCTGGCCGGTTACCTCGGAGATGCTGACCGCCCTGCAGGGCGCCTACAGCTGGCTGCTGATCATCATCGTGCTGTTCTTCGCCGGCGAGCTGGTCTGGAAAGAACGCGCGGCACGGATCAATGAAGTCACCGATGCGATGCCCGTTCCCAACTGGGTCCCGCTGCTGGCCAAGTTCGCCACGCTGGTGGCGGTGATCGCCTGCTTCCAGGCGATCGGTGCGCTGGCCGCGATCGGGGTTCAGCTGAGCAAGGGCTACACCCAGATCGAGCCGCTGGTGTACCTCAAAACGCTGGCACTGGACTCGGTCGTCTACCTGTTGATGGGCGGTTTGGCGCTGGTCCTGCAGGTACTGACCAACAACAAGTTCGTCGGCTACGCCCTGCTGATCGTGGTGATGATCGGGCAGGCGGTGCTGGGCATGCTCGACTACACCCAGAACCTCTACAACTTCGGCAGCTGGCCGATCGCGCCGTACTCGGACATGAACGGCTACGGCCACTTCCTGCCGGGGCAACTGGCGTTCCAGGGCTACTGGGCGCTGTTCCTGCTGGCCCTGCTGTGTGTTGCCTCGGCGTTCTGGGTCCGTGGTGTCGGCACGGGTCTGCGCCAGCGCTTGGTGCTGGCCGGCCGTCGTCTGCGGGGGCCGGCAGGGCTTGGCGCGGCTGTTGCAACGCTGGCGTTCATCGGCCTGGGTGGCTGGTTGTACTGGAGCACCAACATCCGCAATGAGTTCCTCTCGCCGGACCAGCAGCTGGACCTGCAGGCCCGCTACGAACGTGAGCTGTCGCGCTACCGCGACCTGCCGCAGCCGCGCATCGTCGCGGTGGACAACCGCATCGACCTGCATCCGGAAACCCAGTCGGTGGTCATCGATGCGTACTGGACCGTGCGCAACACCCACACCGCGCCCATCGCGCAGCTCCACGTGGCAATGAACGACGACAAGCAGCTGACCGCGGTCGATCTCGGCGGCCAGACCCTGGCCATGCATGACGCCGAGCTGGGCTACCGCATCTACCAGCTGACCGCCCCGCTGCAGCCGGGCGAGGAACGTCGCATCCACTTCCGCGTCAACCAGCACCCGACCGGCATCACCGCCGATCAGGCGCCGACCAACCTGGTGGAGAACGGCAGCTTCTTCAACAGCGGCCTGCTGCCCTCCTTCGGCTACGACCAGGGCGTGCAGATCGCCGATCGCAATGAGCGCCGCAAGCGCGGCCTGGGCGAGCCGAGCCGCATGCCCAAGCTGGAGGACCAGGCCGCACGCGCGAACAACTACGTGACCGACGATGCCGACTGGCTGGCGTTCCGCAGCACGATCTGCACCGCGCCGGACCAGATCGCGCTCGCGCCGGGCTACCTGCAGCACGAAGCGACCGTCAACGGCCGGCGCTGCTTCAGCTACGCCATGGACCGGCCGATGCTGAACTTCTATGCCTACCTGTCGGCCCGCTGGGAAGTGAAGCGCGCAGCGTACAAGGGCATCCCGATCGAGGTGTACTACGATGCGCGCCATGGCTACAACGTGGACCGCATGATCGAAGCGGTGCAGAAGTCGCTGGCCTACTACGAAGCCAACTTCACGCCCTACCAGCATCGGCAGGTGCGCATCATCGAGTTCCCGGGCTATTCGCGTTTTGCCCAGTCGTTTGCCAACACCATCCCCTACTCCGAAGCGATCGGCTTCATCGCCG
>NZ_JBHFHW010000037.1:62828-80302 GCF_057333975.1 Stenotrophomonas sp. AGC87 | reverse complement strand
CCACAACGTTGAGCTGCGCGAGCAGATCGCCGCGCTGGCGCATCGGCACAGACGCTACGGGGTGAGCATGATCCATTTGAAACTGCGACAGAAAGGGCTGGTCGTGAACTACAAGCGAGTGGAGCGCTTGTATCAGGAAGCGGGCCTGCAGGTGCGTCGCAGAAAGCGTAAGAAGGTGCCGGTAGGCGAGCGCCAGCCCCTCCTGCGGCCGTCCGCTGCCAATGAGGTGTGGTCGATGGACTTCGTGTTCGACCGCACCGCGGAAGGCCGGGTGATCAAGTGCCTGACCATCGTAGACGACGCCACCCACGAGGCTGTTGCCATCGAAGTGGAGCGGGCAATTTCCGGGCAAGGTGTGTCCAGGGTGCTGGACAGACTGGCCATGCAGCGCGGCTTGCCACGAATGATCAGGACAGACAACGGCAAGGAGTTTTGCGGTAAGGCGATGGTGGCCTGGGCTCACGACAAGGGAGTTGCCCTGCGTCTGATCGAGCCGGGCAAACCGAACCAGAATGCTTACGTGGAGTCTTTCAACGGGCGTTTACGCGATGAATGCCTCAACGAGCACTGGTTCCCGACATTGCTTCATGCCCGTACCAGCATCGAAAGCTGGCGGCGCGACTACAACGAAGAAAGGCCCAAAAGAGCGCTTGGCGGACTAACACCCGCCCAGCACGCCGCGCAGTTGGCGGCGAAGAAAGATAACATCAGCACTGGATTCTAAACCCGCCCACTACTCAGGTCGGGGGGACGTCGCGGCAGCAACGAGAACACCAACGGATTGCTTCGCCAGTTCCTGCCCAAGGGCATTGATCTGTCGAGCGCGAGCCAAGAATATCTCAACCACGTTGCGATGCTCATGAACACACGACCACGTCAGGCGCTGGGCTGGAGGACGCCCGCCGAAGTGATGGACAGAGAGATCGCCGAATTAAGATCACGTGTTGCGCTTGCTTATTGAGACCACCTACTTCCAAAGACTCGGCGGAGTCAACGCGATGCCCGCTGCTCGTACGATTCCCGGTAAAGGGCAAGTGTATGCAGTATCCACTCCAGAAGGTGCAACGCTGCGACTTCGCGATTTTTCTTCATCCGGCGAAGCGACTGGCGCAAAGTGGACGATCGATATCGTACATAGTTCTATTAATGGTGGGCGTGCGGTGGAGATGAAATTCAAATGAATTATGGTCTGGAGTTCAACTCGATTATGGATCACTCGTGGGGCTATTCCATGGGTGCGGTTTGGCAGTCGTTGACTGTTGAGCTTGCAGACACGGAGGCTAGCTTCGATAGGCAGACAGAAATGTTCTTTTCGCTTCTCAAGACGCTAATGATTCGCGGCGAGATCCGTTTGGCCCTAGATGGAAGGTACCTTGAAGGCAGTATGGATAATCAGCTTGATGTCCTGCGGCGTGCATGGCCGAGCAGCAGAGAAGAGTTGGAATCCGAGATGGGCCTGTGGTTTCTTGTAGAGTCGCCAGCGGGAATTGTCTGGATTACGCCTGATGGCAAGGAAGTCTGGAGCTGACCAGCCTAGAGCTATTCAGCTCCGGAGGGATCGCCCATGCCGGCCTGACGCCAAATGAAAAGGCGGATCTCAATGGCCTGGATGCAACGGCGCGTGACGCGTTGCTTACTCAGGACAGCCAGGCCGACCCGGACTCGAAGCAATGGGGTATCGGTGGCTCCAGCAGCCGTGCTCTTTAGGCTGTTACCACCTTGCTGGTAGGTGCCACCACCGGCAAGGGCGGCGGCCGAGTGGTGGCCAACGCCCTGGCGCAGTATGCGGCAAGCCAGATCGGTGACAAGTTCGATACGCAACACGGCGGTGATCCGAATGCCGCATTGCAGTTGCTGTCACATGCGCTGCTGGGTGCGTTGCTGGCTGAGGTCAACGGTGGCAACGCAGCTGGCGGTGCGGGCGCAGTTCCCGGTGGTGAAGTGGCGGCGAAGCTGCTGACCGAGGCGTTGTATCCCGGTTGCACCTATAAAGTGAGACAGTCGTGTACGAAGAAAGGATCTTAGCGATCGCGGCCAAGCTACGTGATCGGATGGATCCTGCCCTCATCGATGGTGCACTGAACTTTCTTGAACACAATGAAGCAAGGCTCGGATTCGAAATATTGTGCGATAACATTTGCGAGGCTGATACTCCCCTGACGAATTCGGAGTATCTCGAAACTGTCGCCCTCGGCTCTGATTTCAGCTTCGGCTTGGATTGAGCTCGGTTAAGCTGCCTTGCTGGATTACGCGGCAAATGATGATCGATCTTCCTATTCGAAACTTCAGCAAATGCTTCTCACCCAATGTCGGTTGGGCTGCGGAGATCAAGGGGGTTAAGGTTTAGTTTTGGTGGAGATTGAGTGCGACATTAAAGGGTGTATAAGGGCCGTGATTGCTCTTCTGCTAAAACTCTCTGCTTACGAGTCGCGGTCGACTGGAATGTTATCATCAGAGACTCGAACGGGAGGATTTATTGATGCGGCATGAAATTATCTACTGCCAGCAGTGGTTTCAACACTACAGGAAAGTCGTGGATGCAATTTCAACGGATGAAGCGGAGCGTCGGCATCGCGCCAGACTTTCATATACCGCCTTGCTCGGTGGTGAGGAAAGTCCTCGGGCACATGTTCAAATGTTGTTGGATAAGAAAGCGATTTTAGTTGGTTTCTTGGATGAACATGTTCGCGAATACATGAACTATCAGTTTCAGCTCGTCGATGATGTCACGATTTTTCTTAGGGCGGCTAATTTCAGGCGATATATTGATGGTGCTGACTCTATAAGTAATGGTGAAACCTATTCATTTCTGCCTACTGGAGAGGTGGCAATACTCGAGGCCAATCTCATTACAAATGAATATAGGGAGTTTAGTAAAGAGTACGATCCGAGTGGTAATTTCATAGGCATGCCGCCCTTTGGTGATTTTAGTAGTGTTGTTAAAGAAGAATGGATCTAGCAGTTATGAGCTGTTTGCAGAACTTGTCTAGTTTTATTCAACTACTTGACCAGTAGTCGCGAGACGCACGACGCGCGGCGCAGCTTGTGCATGGGCGGCATGTTTGTACTGGGTTAAGTGCGTGGCATCCTAAAGGCTGGTAAATCGCAGCTTGTCGACCGCAGCAAGAGCAGCAACGCAGGCGTGTAAATGGGCGCGGGTGTCGCGGTAGGCACGCAGACCGGCGTGTACGTGTACGCCGAAGCCAGCGTGGGCAGCAGCAGGTCCAACGCGAACAGCACCACCTGGCAGAACACCACGCTCAACAGCCAGAACATCTCGCTCAAGGCCGAGGGTGACACCACCCTACGCGGTGCCACCGCGATGGTCGACCGCAGCGATATAAAGACTGGTCATGTAATCAATGTTGTCAACCAGAACGGGGTAATTCGCTTCCTTGATGGTCAGGCCGGGAAGGCTGCTGATTTGAGCAAGTTCAAAAGCCTGCATCTTCTAAAGACAAAGTAAATGAGGTGAACTGTGATCACATACAGCCGCGCTCTATCGCAAGCTGTTGAGTACTTGGGCCAGTCTGAGATTCCGCTCCAGATTTCCCTTGAGGGTGAGTTCCAGGAGGGTTGGTACTTCTGCTACCAGTCAAAAGAGTTTTTAGAGACCGGGGACTTCTCTGCACAATTGGCGGGTAATGGACCCTTCTTGATTGATAGGAGCTCTGGGGAGCTTGTGGTACTTGGCACAGCTAGACCATTGGAGGAATACCTAAATGAGTACGTGGAACAGAAAAGAGCGAGAATAGCTTGACTCGGTCTCTCTTGAAGGACTAGCGTAATCAGATGATGCGTTACGTAGAGATCGCTTTCCGCGCCACGCCGAGCGAGTATGAGGGAGTAAACGATGGGCCTGAACAGCCTGGGTGACGGTAGCTTTGAACTGATTTTGACTGGAGATGAGCTGAATGTTCTTTTCGCCTGTCTCCGTGAGTCATTTGCAACGTTGGGTAAGAATTCTCATCAAACGAGAATTGGCGTAACGATGGACGTTGGAAGCGCACTTGGTGATGAACTGATGCATCTCATGGAACGAGAGGGGGTTGAACAGTAGCGTCGCTCTGCGCCTTCTCTGTCCTGTAGACGGCGGAAATTCCGGCACGCAATCACGACGACAGTTGTTTGTACCGTCGACGTGACCAATTGAAAGCGGTGACATCAATGTTGTGAAGGGCAGCCTGAGCGCGGGCAACACGGTGAGCCTGGATTCGGCACGCGACATCCTGCTGGAAGCCGGTAAGGCGCATGTGCAGGACAAGAGCAAGAGCAGTAACGCGGGTGCTGAAGTGGGCGTGGGCGTACAGGTTGGCGCGCAGACCGGCGCATACGTGTACGCCGAAGCCAGCGTGGGCAGCAGCAAGTCCAACGCGGACAGCACGACCTGGCAGAACACCACGCTCACCGGCCAGAACATCTCGCTCAAGGCCGAGGGTGACACCACCCTGCGCGGTGCCACCGCCACGGCCGACCGCATCGATCAAGGGTAAAAAATGAAAATTAGCGTTAGTTTCCCTAAGAACTTGATCACAGATGATCTCCTTTCCCAAGAGCGAATTCCCTGCCGATGCAGGATATCCAAGGATTTCGAAATTATGTTTTTTGATAGCACTCCGCAGGTTTCCGGAGTGGTGACAGACTGGGATAGGGATGAACTCGAGTTACGGGCAATGCCGAGCGTCGGCGGTCAGTTCACACACAATTCCTGCAGCCTCATTACGCTTAGAGCGAGCGGGCCTGATGTGTACGAAATCGTTCATCTTGAAATGTTCCATCGCAGCTTCGGCTGGTGTGCCGTCATCGAAGACGGACGCTACGCGGAGCCGAAGAGCTTCTGGGACGTGGAGTGAGTGTCGGTGACAACTAGTATAGGAGCATCCGTAGAGTCCCCGGCAGCCAAACATCCGATAGATACATCGTTCCGGGATCTTTAACCAGCCGGGAAGTTTCATGCGCACATCGAATTTGTCGAAACGCAGATCATCACGATCCTGAAGTAGGGCGATGCCGGGCTTGCGGTGAAGGATCTATGTCGCCAAGCGATACCAGCACAGCGACCTACTACCAAGTAGGCGACCGGCGCATGTATCGTTCGGCATCGCCTGGAGCGCCGACGGCTATGCCAGCGCAGGCAAATCCAACGGCAGCTATCAGGGCGTGGGCCAGTAGACGGGCCTGTTCGCCGGTGATGGCGGCTACCACGTCGATGCCGGCCACGTGAACCTGGTCGGCGGTGCGATTGCCAGCACCAACGGCACCCGCAGCGAACTGACCGCGCAGACGCTGACCTTCAGCGACCTGCAGAACCAGATGCAGCACAGCACCAGCTCGGGCGGCATCAGCGGTGGCTACGGCGGCGCGATGGAGGGCAACACGCCGGTGTTTGCCGGTGCCACGCCGAACTTCGGTGGCGGCGTGCCGATGAACGAAAAGGGCGGCGACAGCAGCACCACCTACGCCACGCTGACCGAAGGCAGCATCGTGATCGGCGGCAAGAAGGTGACTGCCGCCAAGCTGGTGCGACAATACCAGATGGGTCGTGCGGAGGGGGTGGGTAGGTGATTCCTTTGGATATTGATGCGGCAATGCGGCTGCAGCCGGGCGAAATTATGCGAGCCGATGTAGAGTCCGCCAAGCGGGGGCTTGTTGAATTGGGTGCGCGCGAGGGAAGCGAATTTTGGCAGTTCTTCGTCACCTACGCTTCGACGCATTTCCCGAGCGAAGTCTCTTTTGAAGAGCTGTGCGACGTCGCAATTCCAAGTAATGAAATGATGCAGGGAACAGAGTTTGTGGCCGATGTTTGGGGTGTCCCTCCGGGCTACGTTTGTATGACCAGTGTTCAAGGAGAGGGTTGTTACTTGTACGACGTAAATAACGGAAAAGTTTACGATTTCGCCGCGGGCGATGCCGAAAAACTTGTATCCGGGAAACTTCCATGCAGTTGGGAGAGCTTCAATGATTTCATTAGGTGGTTTCTTGGGGTGGCACCTAAGAGGACTTGATCCTGCAGTTTGGCATGCGTTGAGATTGTTTCAAGAGCTATTCCGGGATGGTGATCTGTCTATCGAGTTGAACGGATTGCGATCGCGATGGGATAGGAAGCCTCGGTAACGTTGGCAGCTGTTACTACAGCTGACAGTTACGCTCACGAGCGGCAACATTCACCTCGCGCAGGGTAACTTCAGCGCCGGCAACACGCTAGCGCTGGATAAGGTGCTTCTTGAAATTCGCCTCTCGTCGCGACGTACCATCTAACACGTTGGAACTGACTTAGAAAACAAACCAATTCTCCCGCCATAGTCGGGTCAATGAGAGAACTTGTGTGACGAGGGTCGCGAGAATCATCATCAGTTCACCAAGGCCTAAAGTAGATTACTGGTGCCGCCAGAACTGATGGCCCCTCATAGATGAGTCCTGGGTGACGTCGCAACGAACGCACCTATCCGCGGTTGCAATGTTGCAGAGGTGAGGCAGGCCAATGTGGTAGCGTGCTAGAAGAAGGGCTCTCACCCGCCAAAGATATTAATCCTCATGGAACAAGTCGTGCTTCCTGCCATTCCTCGGATTGTGGCGGAGGATGTTCATCTGTTTACGATGGACGACTATTCACCACATGCGCTGTTAGGTGGAGAAGTGATGGGGGACCAAGTCGCGCAGTGGCAGTATGCAGTTGAGCTGACCTACAGATGTCTTGCATCGGGCTTGTGTGAACTAATGTATGAGCCGTTGCCCCGCGACGGCGGCTCGCATGATTTCCGCGAATTGTGTTCAGCGCTCTCGCGCCTCGACCCATTTGATCTCTCCGAGGAAGGCCAGTTGTACTGGCTTGATAAGTTTATGTGCAGCACCCAAGCGCTGCTCGATATCGTCTCCGATGTTCGTGCTCATGGCGACGCCGGTCCAGGAACGTTCGAAGATCGCCTCTTCGAAGCGGTCGAAAGTCACTTCGCGGCGTGGGGTGTTCCTTGGAGTGATGGTTGCCTGTTCCAAGTGGGATCGAAATGACTCTAGGTCAGTGCTGAGCAGAATAGTGGAAGAAGCATCTCTACGATCCCGGTCTGACAGAGCAGTGTTACAGCGAGTGGTTTCAGGACTTGCTGGGCTGTTCAATCACAACACCCGCGCGCCCTTTTCAAGAGCATCAGGCACTGCAATATCGAGGGCGTAACAGGCTGAATTGTGATCTCACCGACTGTGCAAAAGAAGACGGAAAGCTGGACCAGCATGCTGAAGGATCTGAATGCTCTACTGCCAGATAAGAGCCTTCCAGGTAACGTCGGTGCCGCTGTACGATTTGCCCTGTCACGCTGTAGATGATCGAGTTCCAACATCTGAAGAGGGGGCGTCTCTCCGACGACCCACGGTCAGCACCAAGGCCGGCATCGCCGTCAAGGCCGCCAACAGTGGAGACATTGACGGCGCCTCGCAAAGCTTCACCCTGCAGATCTCCGGCGGCCGCAGCCTGCCCAGCGCCTTGCTCTGGTTCGGCGGTTCACATGTCGAATCGATAGTGCCTGTGCGAATGAGACCCTCATCCGCACCTACTGGCGGCGTGCCCGATGCCACCTCACGCATCTGACCCACTCACGAGTGATGTAAAGGTGCTCAGCAAAGCCCTTTCCTCTCGCCGGGTAGAATGCCCCCATGACCCGCTATCGCCTGTTGCTACCCGCCCTGCTGGCGCTGTCCCTGGCCGCCTGCAGCACCACGCCGCTCGAGCAGCGCAGCCCGCTCGCCACCTGGGTGCCGTCGCCGAACCACACCGCGCGCGCGCCAGTGGTGATCGTGCTGCACCATACCGATCAGCACTCCGTGCAAGAGAGCCTGGATACGCTGCGCAGCGCCAACAGTGGCGGCAAGGTCAGCTCGCACTATCTGGTCGGGGCCGATGGCCACATCTACCAACTGGTGGGCGATGACCGCCGCGCATGGCATGCCGGTCCCGGGCGCTGGGGCACGATCACCGATCTCAACTCGGCCTCGATCGGCATCGAGATCGACAACGACGGCGACACGTCGTTCGCACCGGCACAGATCGCGGCCTTGATCCGCCTGCTGGATGACCTGTGCACGCGCCTGCGCATTCCACCCAGCCAGATCATCGCGCATGCCGATCTGGCGCCGTCGCGCAAGCAGGATCCCAGCCGTTTCTTCCCGTGGCAGCAGCTGGCCGAAGCCGGTTTCGGCGTGTGGCCGCGCGCGACCGATGGCCCGGCGCCGATGGGCTTCGATCCCTGGATGGCCCTTCAGGCCTTCGGTTACCCGATGGACGACCGGGCGGCCGCCGTCGGCGCCTTCCACCGCCGCTTCCGCGGTCGCGACGATCTCCCCGCAGATCTCGATGCCGAAGACGCCCGCATCCTGCACTCGCTGCTGCTGCAACAGGAACGCCGCCCATGAAGTTCACGCCCGTCCTCCCCGCACTCAAGCACGCCGCGCTGATGGGGGTGGGGTTGGCGCTGTTGAGTGCCTGCGCGGTCGCGCCGCAGCGCTCGGCATCACCCGCGCCAGTGCAAACCAGCACCTACGCGAAGGCAAACTGGAACGCATTGCCCGCCGTCGCGGACGCCGATCTGCAAGCCGGCTTCGCGGCCTGGCGCAGTGCCTGCCCACGCCTGAAGAGCGACGCCAACTGGGCATCCACCTGCGCAGCGGCGGCCAACGTTGCCACCACACCTGCCGCCATCCGCCAGTTCCTGCAGGCGAATCTCGACGTCTATGCGCTGCGCGCCGCCAACAACCGCGCCGACGGCCTGATCACCGGCTACTACGAGCCCATCTATGCCGGCAGCCTCACGCGTACCGCCAAGGCATCGGTGCCGGTGTACGGCGTGCCCGACGACATGGTCACCGTCCAGCTCGACAGCCTTTACCCCGAGCTCAAGGGCAAGCGCCTGCGCGGCCGCGTGGAAGGGCGCGTGCTCAAGCCGTATGACGATGCCGCGCGGATCGCCACGAACGGCGTCAAAGCACCGGTGCTGGCCTGGCTGACCAGCCCGATGGACCTGCAGTTCCTGCAGATCCAGGGCTCCGGCCGTGTCCAGCTGGCCGACGGCCGCCAGCTGCGCATCGCCTACGCCGACCAGAACGGCCATCCCTATCGCCCGATCGGCCGCTGGCTGGTGGAGCAGGGCGAACTGAAGCAGGCCGACGTGAGCATGGCCGCCATCCGCGCCTGGGCCGATGCCCATCCCGCGCGCGTGCCCGAGCTGCTGGCCAGCAATCCCAGCTATGTGTTCTTTACTCGTGGAC
Source organism: Stenotrophomonas sp. AGC87 (assembly GCF_057333975.1). Taxonomy (NCBI): domain Bacteria; kingdom Pseudomonadati; phylum Pseudomonadota; class Gammaproteobacteria; order Lysobacterales; family Lysobacteraceae; genus Stenotrophomonas; species Stenotrophomonas sp. AGC87. Next base: position 71,047 of record NZ_JBHFHW010000037.1, on the reverse strand, counting down.
CGGACAGCGAAGACGGTCCGCGCGGCTCGTTGAACGTGCCGCTGACCGCCGGCTACAGCGTCGCGGTGGATCGCAACGTCGTGCCACTGGGCAGCCTGCTGTGGCTGTCCACCACGCGCCCGGATGGCACCGCGCTGGTGCGCCCGGTCGCGGCGCAGGATACCGGCGGTGCCATCACCGGCGAAGTGCGTGCGGACCTGTTCTGGGGCACCGGCGATGCGGCGGGCGAGCTGGCCGGGCACATGAAGCAGAAGGGCACGATCTGGATGCTGTGGCCGAAGGGTATGGCGTTGCCGAAGGCGCCTGACAAGAGCGAGTGACACCGATGGATGAACTTCAGCGACTCCAGCACTGGTATCGAATGCAGTGCAATGAGGACTGGGAGCATACGTTCGGGGTCACTATCGAGACCCTTGATAACCCCGGCTGGCAGGTCAGCATTGATCTCATCGAGACCGAGCTTGAGCACAGGCCTTTCGCATCGATCCGTCGTGGGCACTCGGAAGATGATGCGGACTGGATCATCTGCAAGATTGAGAAGTCACGGTTCGTCGCTAGCGGCGGCGCCGGCAACTTGACTGAGCTGCTGGGCATATTTCTCAGCTGGGCCGAGGCTTAGCACTCGCGATCATCGGTGGACATGCTGCAAGACGCCCAACGATCACGGGCGGGAGTCGAAGCGTGGACGACGCCAAGGTGCACGAACCCGTCATACATGATCGATCTGTCATCGATGACGATCTCCCCGATCCTATGCGGGCCTGGCCTGGCAAGCCCAAGATCCTGCACTTCGCAGATAGGAGCGCAGGCCCATGCCGTCCCCCCTGAGTGAGTAAAAGCCAGCGCTCGATAGGGCTCGTCAAACATCAGGCGGGATACCCCATCCCGCCCTTCCGCGCCGGCCTTTCGAGCATGAGCGTTACCTAGCAAGGTGACGATCTTGACGTTCGAGTATCGCGCAAGCGCCTGCAGGTTGTCGGTGATCTCATCTCCGCCACCAAAGCCAGAAGATCCGACGGCAACCACCGTGACGTCTGCACCCCTCTGGCGTAGCTCTCGAAGACGATCCAGCATCGCGTACATCGCAATGCTCGTTCTTCCGTCCTGCGAATCCCGCGTCCAGAAACTGGATTCCCCCAATATTCCGCGGGCCGGCTCCAATGCCTTCGTGCTCATGAAGCTATCCAGAGCGGCCTGCTCGCTGGATGGGTGTTCAATGCCGACGATGACGGGACTGCTACGCGCCAGGTTGCAGATCCAGTCCGCGACAAAACGGGGAGCCTCGGCCGTGCCATGTATCTCGCCAAAGACAAGGATTCGCGGGAGATCGGACCTGCCTGACGGCGCGCTCTCACAGGCCGTGCCGCTTTCGTTGCGATCAAATCTGGAACATGCGCTTGAGAGGATCAAGCAGATGGTGAGCGCAGCCAGCAGCGCGCAGCGCATTGGTCCCTCTGCACGCGTGGCTGGGCAGCTCTTCAACTGACACGCACCTCGCAAAGATCTGCCGTGTGCGGTGCGCTATCTGATATCAAGCAATCATCCACGCTGGGCCAATCTTCCGGGGCTTGCTCCGGCGCTGCCTCGTTACGGAGGAATGCAGAGAAATCCGTCATCATTCTCACGTACCGATCTCGCTCCTTGATCCGCAGATAGTGCTGCAACGAAGGTTCCGGAATAGATATCTGTTTTCTAGCGATGGGCCGCATCCGTGTCAATGCATCGAGCCCATGATGTGGCCGCAGCTCACAGTTCACTGGCGAGCCGTGGCTCTCTCTGTCATCCGTCCATCCGTTCACCATCTCCCCACGCTCAACCCACCCCGTTTTGCACTACATTGGTGCAATGACCACCACGCTCCTCCCCCCCGCCCTCGACGCCCTCGGCACTCCGGTCGCCTGGGCCGACGCCAGCGGCCGTGTGGTGGGCTGCAATCCTGCCTTCGCCCGCTGGCTGGGCGTGAGCGTACGCCGCCTGCTGGGCCAGCCGCTGGCCTCGCTGGAGGCCCAGGGCGATGCCTTGGCCCACTTCCTGGCCCGCGATGAGCGCGACACCCTGCGCCTGCACCGGCTGGCCTTGGCGCTGCCGGGCGATGCACCGCGCTTTGCCGAGGGGTGGCTGAGCCGCTGGGACGAAGGCGGCTGGCTGCTGGAGGCGCATCCGGTCGATGAGTTCCCGGGGCTGGACCCCACCCAGGCGCTGCCCAGCGCGCTCAGTGCCGCGCTCAAGGGCCTGGCGCATGAGCTGCGCAATCCGCTGGCCGGCCTGAAGGGTGCGGCTCAGCTGCTGGCACGCCGCAACGCGCAACGCGATCCGGACGAGCGTGAACTGATCGAGCTCATCGGCTCGGAGATCGAGCGCCTCAACGGCCTGCTCGAGCAATTGCTGTCACCCGCGCCGGCCGCGCCACATGCACCGCTCAACATTCATGCCTCGCTGGAACGCGTACTGCGCCTGGCCGAGAGCGAGGGTGGCTGGGCGGTCCGGATCCAGCGCGATTACGACCCCAGCATTCCCGAGTTCGATGGCGATGCGGACCGGCTCACCCAGGCGGTGTGGAACCTGGTCCGCAATGCGATCCAGGCCGATGCGGGCACCGTCACCCTGCGCACGCGCGTTGAGCACGGCGTGCGCATCACCGATCAACTGCACCCGCTGGCGCTGCGGCTGGAAATCGCCGATGACGGCCGTGGCGTGCCCGAAGACCTGGCAGAGCATCTGTTCCTGCCGCTGGTCAGTGGGCGCGCCGAGGGCACCGGGCTGGGCCTGGCGCTGGCCCAGCAGGTCGCACGCGAGCACCGCGGCACCCTGACCTACCGCTCGCGCCGCGGCCATACCGTATTCACCGTGCTGCTGCCGATCGGGCAGGGCACCTTCGCCGAGGACACTGCCGCCCATGGCTGACCAGGTCGACACCACCGCCCAGCGTGTCTGGGTGGTCGACGATGACCGCGCGGTGCGCTTCGTGCTGTGCACCGCGCTGCGCGAGGCCGGCTACCGTGTCGAAGGCTTCGACGGTGCGGCGGCCGCGTTGGCGATGCTGGCCGAGCAGCCGCCGCCGGATCTGCTGTTCACCGATGTCCGCATGCCCGGTGATGATGGTCTGGTGTTGCTGGACAAGCTCAAGGCGGCGCATCCGCAGTTGCCGGTGATCGTGATGTCGGCTTATACCGATGTGGCGAGCACGGCCGGCGCCTTCCGCGGCGGTGCGCAGGAATTCCTGTCCAAGCCATTCGATCTGGACGATGCGGTCGCCTTGGCGCAGCGCGTCCTGCCGGCCCCGGATGTCACCTTGGCCGAGCCGAGCGAGACCGCCAGCACGACCCCGCCCGATCAGCGTCCGCAGCTGGTCGGCGATACCCCGGCGATGCGCGCGTTGTTCCGCGCGATCGGCCGCTTGGCGCAGGCGCCACTGTCGGTGCTGATCAATGGCGAGACCGGCACCGGCAAGGAGCTGGTCGCGCATGCGCTGCACCACGAGTCGCCGCGCGTGCAGGGGCCGTTCGTCGCGCTCAATACCGCGGCGATTCCGTCCGAACTGCTGGAGAGTGAGTTGTTCGGCCATGAGGCGGGTGCGTTCACCGGCGCGCAGCGTCGCCATATCGGCCGCTTCGAACAGGCCAACGGCGGCACGCTGTTCCTGGATGAAATCGGCGACATGCCGTTACCGCTGCAGACGCGCCTGCTGCGCGTGCTGGCCGAGGGCGAGTTCTTCCGCGTGGGCGGGCGTGAGCTGATCCGCGTGGATGTGCGCGTGATCGCTGCGACCCACCAGGATCTGGAATCGCTGGTCGCGCAGGGGCGCTTCCGTGCCGATCTGCTGCACCGGCTGGATGTGGTGCGGCTGCGGTTGCCGCCGCTGCGTGAGCGTCGCGACGATGTCGCGCAGCTGGCCGAGACCTTCCTGGCCGCGGCCGCACACAAACTGGATACGCCGCCCAAACGCCTGACCGCAGCAGCACTGCAGGCGCTGCGCGAGCACGATTGGCCCGGCAACGTACGTGAGCTGGAGAACGTCTGCTGGCGAATGGCCGCGCTGGCGGCGGCCGACAGCATCGGTGTGGCCGACGTGGACAGCGCGCTGCACCGCGGTGCGGGTGCGCCACGCTCGCGCAGTGCCGGTGATCCGGGGCAGTGGGAAACGCTGCTTTCGGCGTGGGCGCGTCAGCGTCTGGCCGAAGGTGCCGAAGGCCTGCACGCGCAGGTGCGCGATCGGGTCGACCAGGCGCTGCTCGAAGCGGCCCTGCAGATCACCCATGGCCGCCGTGCCGAAGCCGCCGCGCGGCTGGGCATGGGCCGCAACACCCTCACCCGCAAGCTCGGCGCCGGCCGCCGTCGCGGCGGATGAACCGCATGTCCACACCGCGTGTGCGCCATGTCCGGGCCGCTTTCATGGCCTGTGGACGAGCACACGGTTAGTTTGCAACCAAGGAGTCTTTCCCATGCGCAGTTCCCCTGTCGTCCTCGCTGCGGCGATCGCGGTCGGTCTGGCCGCCTGCGGCAGCACACCGCCGCCGCGCCCCGTCGCCCCCGTCGTACCGGTGGTCAGTACCGCGCAGATGGCCGAGGCAAACCTGTCGCCGGCCTCGGCCAGTCTGGTCAGTGGGCGCCTGGCGCTGGTGCCGGATGCCCGTGGCGTGCACCTCACCGGTGTCATCGGTGGCCTGCAGCCGCTGCAGGTGGCCGGGTTCCACGTGCACGAGCGCGGCGACTGCAGTGCGGTCGATGCGAGCAGCGCCGGTGCGCATTTCAATCCCGCCGGGCAACCGCACGGCCGCAACAGTGCCGGTGCACATCATGCCGGTGACATGGACAACCTGCGCGCCGATGCGCAGGGCCGCGTCAACGTCGACATCCGCCTGCCAGCGGTTACTCTTGGCGGCGGCGCAGCCACCGACATCGCCGGACGTGCACTGATCGTGCATGCCAACGCCGACGATTACCGCAGCCAGCCGGCCGGCAACGCCGGCGCCCGAATTGCCTGCGGCGTCATCCGGGTCGTGCGCTGATCACGCAGTCCTTCGACGTCGTTTCTTCCAACGCTACCCGCAAGGAGATCCACATGCGCCTGATCCACACCACGCTGTTCGCTGCCATCGCCGCGCTTGGCCTGACCGCCTGCAACAAGCCGGCCGACACCACGCCGGAAGCCACGCCGGCTGCGGACACCGCACCGGTTGCTGAAACCGCCCCGGCCACGGATGCACCGCCGGCAATGACCAGCGAAGCCCATGCCAACCACACCGCCAGTGCCGACCTTGCTGCCACCCAGGGCAACGACGTCAAAGGCACCGTGACCTTCAGCGTCGTCGACGGTAAGGTCCACGTGAAGGGCCAGGTCAGCGGCCTGAAGCCGAACAGCGAGCACGGCTTCCACATCCATGAGAAGGGCGACTGCAGCGCGCCGGACGGCGCCAGCGCCGGCGGCCACTTCAACCCGGGCCAGGAAGACCATGGCAGCGTCGCCAGCGAGCCGCATCACGGCGGCGACATGCCCAACATCAAGGCTGATGCCCAGGGCAACGCCGTGGTCGACGCCCCGGTTTCGACCAACGTCAACATCGGCAAGGGTGATGGCTTCGACATCATCGGCCGCGGCTTGATCGTCCATGCCGACGCGGATGACTACAAGACCCAGCCGACCGGCAATGCCGGTGCACGCCTGGCGTGCGCGGTGATCAAAGCGGCCCCGTAATCCGGGCCGTGTTTGACGAAAAACGCCGGCATTCGCCGGCGTTTTTTTTAAATTAACGGGGACGGAGGTAGTTAAGCCGCAGGCTTAACTACCTCCGTCCCTATTAACGCGCCAGCAGTTCGCGCGCGTCCTGCCCGGCCTCGCAATGCACGAACAGCACCGGCAGGCCATGCGCTTCGAGCACGGCGGCCATCTGTCGCTGGCGGATCAGGTACTGGTCGTAGATGCCCTGCAGGCGATCGCAGTCGCCGGTGCCGTGGTTGTAGTACGCACACCAGCCGGCGGGGTCGAACAGCGCCATACGCACTTCGCCATCAGCGTATCGAAGCAACGGCTCCGGCGCGGCATCCAGCCACTCTTCCACGTGCGGTGCCATCAGCGCGGTTTCGATCAGCGGCCACAGAATCGCCAGGCCCTGGTTGTCGTACTGCATCGACATCATCGCGGCGAGGTCGTTCACCGTGAAATAGCGGGCGTGCTCGATCTGCGCGCCGAAGGCGTTCTGCGCCTGCAGCGCGGTATCGGGCTGCGTCATGCCCTGGGCCAGCAACACCTCTTCCAGTGCTTCGGCCACGGCCTGGGTCTGGACGACTTCGGTGCCGGTCAGCAGGAACGGGACGACCCGCAGGCCGCCACCGGTAAGGCTGGCATCGGCCTGGAACGGCAGCGGGACATCGCCATCGGTGCCGGCACCAAAAGCCAGCACGCGCGGGCCCTGGTTGCGGCTCGGGGCGCGCATCTGCAGTTCTTCCAGGCGCCGGTGCACCGGCCAGCCTGGGCGCAGGATTTCCGCCGGATCGAAATGGGCGCCGGCGAACACGAAGTCCAGCCCGCTGACGCCGGGCACCAGCTTGGCCAGATCGCGGCCGACGCGTTCGGCCAGTTCACCAGCCTGTTCGGAGGACAGCGCGGCATGGCGCGGGGCGTCGCCGCCGGCCAGTTCCAATGCCAGTACGCCAATGGCATTCATGCCGTGGTCGGGTTTGCTCATGGTTTCACGGTTGGCCCATCACAGGGCGGCAGCTACACTTGGCCCCATTATGCCTGCTCCTTCGTGCAGGCCATGTTGCAGACACCCCTCCCATGCCAGGTATCTCCATGCCCAACGCCCGTCCCGTCGCCATCCTCGGCGGCGTCCGCATCCCGTTCTGTCGCCAGAACACGGCTTATTCGGACGTCGGCAACCTCGGTATGTCGGTACGCACACTCGGTGCGCTGGTCGAACGCTTCGGCCTGCACGGCCAGCAGTTGGGCGAAGTGGCGATGGGCGCGGTGATCAAGCATTCCAGCGACTGGAACCTCGGCCGCGAAGCCACCTTGTCCTCAGGCCTGTCCCCGCTGACCCCCGGCATCACCATGCAGCGCGCCTGCGGCACCTCGCTGGATACGATCATCGCGGTGGCCAACAAGATCGCGCTGGGCCAGATCGATTCGGGCATCGGCGGCGGTTCGGACACCACCTCCGATGTGCCGATCGTCTACGGCAAGAAGTTGCGCGCGCGCCTGCTGGCGGCCAATCGCGCCAAGAGCACCGGCGACAAGCTCAAGGCACTGACCCGCGGCTTCAAGCTGAGCGAACTCAAGCCGGAATTCCCGGGCGTGGCCGAGCCGCGCACCGGCAAGAGCATGGGCGATCACTGCGAAGACATGGCCAAGGAGTGGAACATCTCCCGCGACTCGCAGGACGAGTGGGCGGTGTCCTCGCACAAAAAGCTGGCCGCCGCCTATGAGCGCGGGTTCTTCACCGATCTGATCGCGCCGTTCCGCGGCGTGGAGCGCGACAACATCCTGCGCGCCGACACTTCGCTGGAAAAACTGGCCACGCTGAAGCCGGCGTTCGACAAGGTCTCCGGCCGCGGCACGCTCACCGCTGCCAACTCCACCCCGCTCACCGATGGGGCCTCGGCGGTGCTGCTGGCCAGCGAAGAATGGGCGCGCGCGCATGGCCATGAGCCGCTGGCCTACCTGCGTGATTCGCAGGTGGCGGCCGTTGATTTCGTGCACGGCGAAGGCCTGTTGATGGCACCGACCATCGCCGTGCCGGAGATGCTCAAGCGCAACGGCCTGACCCTGCAGGATTTCGACCTCTACGAAATCCACGAAGCGTTCGCCGCCCAGGTGCTGTGCACGCTGCGCGCGTGGGAAAGCGAAGACTACTGCCGCAACCGCCTCGGCCTGGATGCGCCGCTGGGCAAGATCGACCCGGCCAAGATCAATCCGCTGGGTTCGTCGCTGGCCACCGGCCACCCGTTCGCCGCCACCGGCGCGCGCGTGATTGCCACGGCGGCCAAGCAGCTGGCTGAGCGCGGCGGTGGTCGCGCGCTGGTCTCGATCTGCACCGCCGGCGGCATGGGCGTGGTGGCGATCGTCGAGCGCTGATCGCCTGCGCTGCAGTGAACGAAGAAGGCCCCCCCAGGGCGGCCTTCTTTTTTGTATCTGGCGGAGGTGTGCACCATTCGGCTCTGGTAGTGCCGGCCGCTGGCCGGCTCCTCCACACCGTCTCAGGGACCCCGCATTGGCGGGC
>NZ_JBHFHW010000037.1:28450-62808 GCF_057333975.1 Stenotrophomonas sp. AGC87 | reverse complement strand
CCCCCCCCCCCCCCCCCCCCCCCCCCCCCCCCCACTACCGGGTGCCGCGTCGCCCTTTACGGCAGACGCGGATTGCCGAACTCGTCGCGTTCCACGTGCAGGCGATCCTGCACCGGGGCAGGTTCGCCCATCAGCGATTGCTCTTCGATGGTGGCGCGCTCGGGCACGATCGGGTCCAGTGGCGTGGTGGCCGATGCACGGGCCAGCGCCACGCTGTCATCCCCACGCTGCTGGCGCAGGGCATTGGCGAAGCACTGCGAGGCCAGCGCGGTCTCGCCGCGATCCAGGAACACCTCGCCCAACGCTTCCCACGCGGCCGGGCCGGCGCCGGCGGCAATCGCGCGGTGCAGGTAATCCTCGGCCAGCGTGTGCTGGCGCTGTCGGGCGGCAATGCGGCCCAGCGCGAGCAGCAATGCGGGGCTGGCGGGCTGGGTGGTCAACCAGCGCTGCAGGTTGGCCTGGCGCGTGGCCAGCTTTTCGACCGGCATCTGGCCGTAAAGCGTCACCACCGATTCGTCCCAGCGCGTGTCCAGCGCCTGCTCCAGGTTGAGCAGGGCCGGTTCGTCCCAGTCCAGTGCGACCGCCCGCAGGGCGTAGGCCGAGACCACTTCCGGATCGCTGCGCAGGGCCTTCGGCGTGGCTTCCCACTGCGCGGCCAGCGCGTTGACGTCGCCGGCTTCCAGCAGCGACTGTGCCGCCAGGCGGATTTCCAGCTCGGCCACGGCCGCGTCCGGCAGGACCTTCTGCTTGCGCAGTGCGCCCAGCTGGCCATAGGCCTCATGCGCGCGATCGGCACGGGCCAGCGCTTCGGTACGCAGCCACAGCCCGCGCGGCGGCAGCGGCTGGATCGCGGCAACGTCCAGCACGTTGATCGCATCGACCGGGCGTTCCTGGGCCAGCAGGCGTTCGGCCAGCAGCAGGGCATGACTGGTGGCATCTCCGGTGGCCAGGCGCTGCAGGTACTGATTGACCGCAGCATCGTCATCGCGCGCCTGCGCACTGCGCACGGCGGTGACCAAGGCGACCGCGCTTACTTCCTTGTCCTCAGCGGCGCTGGTCAGCAGCTTTTCCGCGCGCTGCCAGTGGCCCTGTTCGTGGGCTTGCAGGCCTTCGGTCAGGCGGGCGCGGCCCTGCTTGCGGCGGTAGCGGCCCCAGGCGCGGAACGGCGAGGCCAGCAGACTCCACAGCAGCCACAGCACCAGCACCCCGACCAGCACCATCAGCGCGACCTGGGGCACGGTGGAGCGGTAGTCGGTGCCGCCGTAGCGGTAGATCACTTCGCCGAACTGGCGCAGCTGTTCGGTGCCGAGCCACTGTGAGGCGATCACGCCCAAGGCCACGGCCAGGAGCAGGACCACCAGAGATTGAAAGGGCTTCATCGATTATCTCCCGTTACGCATCGAGCGCAGTTGCTGCAGGGTGCTGCCCAGTTCGGGCAGCGATGGACGCAGCTCGCAGGCGCGTAGTTGCTGCAGTTCAGCACGTTGCTCGCGCAGAGCAGGTGAATCCGGCCACAGCCGCGGCAGCCACAGGGCAACGCGGTCCAGCGCCTGGAGATACCCGGGCTGATCACCGCGCTCCACTGCTGCGCGCGCCAAGGTCAGTTCCAGCTGCAGCGAATCCCACGCAGCCACGCGGTCGGCTTCGGTCAGCGGGCCCTGCAGGCGGGTGGGGGTGATGGTCACGAACGGCGCCAGCACCTGGTGCCACCATGGCGTGGCGGCAGTCGTATCGGCGGGGGCGTCGATCTGTTCGGGCAGGGTGGTCAGGGCCTGGGCGAACCGGCCCAACCGTGCCTGGGTCTGCGCGCGCACCCCGGGGCCGAGCGCGTCGACCGCATTGCGCTCCTGCATCAATGCCTGCCGCAGGTTCAGATACTCGTTGCCCTGCACATCGTCCAGCGAGGCGGCCGCCAACGCGTACAGGCGCTTGGCGCCTTCTGCGTCATCGGCATAGGCCAGCCGCTGGCCGGCCTGGCTCAACAACAGTTCGGCTTCTTCCAACTGCAGTGCCTGCGCGCCGTGGCGGGTGCTGTCGGCCAGCTTGGCCAGGTTCTCTTCCAGCAGCGCATTACGCTGGCTCAGGCCGAGCATTTCATCGCGCAGCACGCGGTTGGTGGCGGCGGCGTCCTGCACGCGCTGGGAGGTCGAACGCTGGTCGCGGCGCAGCGCTTCCACGCTGTCCAGCAGGCCCTGCACCTGCAGCTGGTCGTTCTCTTCGCGCAGTCGTTCCTGCGCCTGTCGCGATTGCCACTGCGTCCAGCCCCAGGCGCCGCCGCCGGCCAACACGGCGAGCGCCGTGATCGGCACGATCCAGCGCAGGGGGCGGCTCGGAGAGGGGGGCGAAACAGGGTCATTCATACGGGCATCCTTGTCGCGCGCGCCGGGCAATCCGCTTGGCTGGCGAGCGACGTGGCACACAGCATCGCCCGCCGCCCAAGGCCCCTGCAAGACCGCCCCGGCTCCCTGTTCAGGAAGATGCGGGCGGGATGAGCGCGGCGTGTGCAGCCGCCACCAGTTGTGCCGGCAACGGCCCGGCTGCGACCCGTACCTGCCCGAAGCCTGCGGCGCGCGCCTGTGCGGCCAGCCGCTCGCTGGCGGCCCCCACGGGGGCCCGCGCGCAGCGGTGCCTGCAGATCGTCGGGCAACAGCGCCAGCAACAGCGCCAGCGCCTCGCCGCTGCTCAGTGCCAGCACCCAGGGCATGGCCGCACGGCGCAGGCGCTGCAGGGCGCGCGGGGCCAGCGGCAGCGGCTGGCGCGCATACACGTTGGCGCGCAGCAGTCGGGCACCGCGTTGCTCAAGGGTCTGCGCGATCACCCCGCGGCCGCCCGGGGCGGTAACCAGGCCCGCGCGCAGGCCGTGCAGGTCGGCCAATGCCGGCAACGCAAGCAGGCCCTCGCTGTCCATCCGTGCCGGTGCGGCGATGTCCTGCGCGCCCTGGCGCTGCAGCGCCGCCGCCGTGCCCGCGCCCACGGCAAGCCACTGCCCCGGGTGGGGCGCGGCCAGATCCACCAGGCGCGCGGCGGCCTGCACCGCGGCGGGACTGCTGAAGACCACGCGCTCGGCCGCCAGCGCGGCGGTGAGGTCGGCGTGGGTAGTAGCATCGCGCTGGGCCTGCAGCGCCCACGGCGACAGCGCGATGAGGTGGGCGCCAGCCGCCTTCGCCGCACGGCGCAGCGGCGCATGCTGGCCACGCGGGCGCAGCGAGATCAGGGTCCAGGGCGCGACTTTCGTTTCGGTGTTCATTGCGGGCATTATGCGAGCCCTTCGATGTGACGTGATCAGCCAGATGTCCGCAACCGATTCCCTGCCGGCGCAGTTGTCCGCGCTGCAGCATGTCCTGGATGCCATGCCGCCGGTGGCGGCCATGCAGATCCGGGTCCACGACTACCGCGATGGCGTCCTGCACATCCACGCTCCGCTGGCGGCCAACGTCAACGACAAGGGCAATGCCTTCGGTGGCAGCCTGGCCTCCGCCCTGACCCTGTCCGGATGGGCGCTGGTGACCCTGCGCCTGCGCCTGGCCGGGTTCGATGCGGATGTCTACGTGGCCGACAGCCATATCCGCTACCTCGCCCCGGTCTATGGCGATCTGCACGCACAGGCCCAGGCCGATGCGGAAACCGACTGGGACAGCTTCCTGGCCACCTTCGCCCAGCGCGGCAAGGCCCGCATCAGCCTCACCGCCCGCCAGCCGGGCGAGGGCGACAAGGCCGCCGCGGAACTGAGCGGCCGTTTCGTGGCCTTCGCCAGGCGGTAGGATGGGCGCCTTGCCTATTGGGGAATTCGCATGCGCCGTACGCTTCAGATCCTGCTGATCGCCTTGTTCGCGCTGACCAGCGTGAGCGCACTGGCCGCCGAGCAGAAGACCACCAGGAAGCAGCGCAAGGAACTGGAGGAGACCCAGGTCAAGTACGACGCCACGATGCGCTGGGGCACCGTCGAGGACGCGCTGCCCTACCTGGACCCCGACTATGCCCGCGCCCACCCGATGACCGACCTGGAACTGCGCCGCTTCGAGCAGGTGAAGATCTCCAGCTATCGCGCCGGCGACAACGTGCCGTTGCCCGATGGCCGGGTCGGGCGCAACGCCGAGGTGCGGGTGATCAACAACAACACCCAATCAGAGCGGACGGTGCGGGTCCGGGAGATCTGGCGCTGGGACGCCGAGGGCAAGCGCTGGCTCCAGGCCAACGGCCTGCCGGACCTCTGGCAGGAACGCTGATCCCCCGCCCGCACGGGGCTGGACGCCGATTCGCCCGCATGTGCGACAATCGGCGCCCGCTTATCGACCCGTGATCTTAGTGAATTACGAAGAGTTGCTGGCCTTTGCCGGCCGAAACCCGATGTTGTCGATGGCCCTGGTCGGCCTGACCGTGGCCATCATCGTGACCGAAGTCCGCCGCCTGTTCCGCGGCTTCAAGTCGCTCAAGCCGGCGGAACTGACCCAGCTGATGAATGCCGGTGGCGCCATCGTGGTCGATCTGTCCTCGAGCAGCGATTTCGAGAAGGGCCATATCGCGGGCAGCCGCAACGTGCAGCCGGCGCAGTTCGGTCCGGAGCACAAGCTGGTCGCCAAGGCCCAGCAGAGCCCGGTGGTGCTGGTGTGCCGCAGTGGCAATGCCTCCGAGACCGCCGCCAAGGCGCTCAAGAAGGCCGGTTTCACCCAGGTCAGCGTGCTCGACGGTGGTATCCCGGCGTGGCAGCAGGCCGAGTTGCCGCTGGTCAAGGGCCGCAACTGATCCCCCTCCGATTGCAGTACATGCCTTGTGCGCGGCGCACAGCGCCCCCATCGCAGGGCATGTAACAATCCGTTTTTACAGCATTCATTTTTGGAGCAACAGGAAATGTCCGAAGAGAACACCAACGGCGCCGTCGCGCCGGTCGACGCCGCTACCGGTCCCTCGTTCACCGTCGAGAAGATCTACGTCAAGGACGTTTCGTTCGAATCGCCGAACGCTCCGGCCGTCTTCAATGACGCCGTGCAGCCGGAACTGCAGCTCAACCTGAACCAGCGCGTGCAGCGCCTGGGCGAGAGCGCCTTCGAAGTCGTGCTGGCCGTGACCCTGACCTGCAAGGCCGGCGAGAAGACCGCCTACGTGGCCGAAGTGCAGCAGGCCGGCGTGTTCGGCCTGGTCGGCCTGGACCCGCAGTCGATCGACGTGCTGCTCGGCACCCAGTGCCCGAACATCCTGTTCCCGTACGTGCGTTCGCTGGTGAGCGAGCTGATCCAGGCCGGCGGCTTCCCGCCGTTCTTCCTGCAGCCGATCAACTTCGAAGGCCTGTACGCCGAAACCCTGCGCCAGCGCCAGGAACAGGGCGAAACCTCGCTCGCCGATTCCGAGCCGGCCGGCAACGCCTGATCGGCGCTGCAGTACGGATGAGCAACCACGCAGACAAAATCGCGGTTCTCGGCGCCGGCTCCTGGGGCACCGCCCTGGCGAGCCTGCTCGCACGGCACGGTCACCCGACCGTGCTGTGGGGGCGCGATGCGGCGATGGTCGAGGCCATCGACCAGCGCCACGAGAACACCCGTTATCTGCCGGGCATTCCGCTGCCCGAGTCGCTGCGCGCGACCACCGATCTGGCCGCTGCCGTCAAGGACGCTGCCTGGATCCTGGTGGTGGTGCCCTCGCACGCCTTCGGTGAAACCGTGCGTGCGCTGGCGCCGCTGCGGCCGGCCGATGCCGGCGTGGCGTGGGCGACCAAGGGCTTCGAACCCGGCTCCGGTCGGTTCCTGCACGAGGTGGCGCGTGAGGTCCTCGGGCCGGACGTGCCGCTGGCGGTGGTGACCGGTCCTTCGTTCGCCAAGGAAGTCACCCAGGGCCTGCCGACCGCGATCACCGTGCACGGTGACGCACCGGACTTCGCCCAGCAGGTGGCCGATGCCATGCACGGTCCGGCGTTCCGCGCCTACACCGGCGATGACATGGTCGGTGCCGAGCTCGGCGGTGCGATGAAGAACGTGCTGGCCGTGGCTACCGGCGTGGCCGATGGCATGCAGCTGGGCCTCAACGCCCGTGCCGGCCTGATCACCCGTGGCCTCAACGAAATGCTGCGGCTTGCCGCGGCGATCGGTGCCAAGCCGGAGACCCTGATGGGGTTGGCTGGTCTGGGCGATCTGGTGCTGACCTGCACTGGTGATCTGTCACGCAACCGTCGCCTGGGCCTTGCCTTGGGCCGCGGCCAGACGTTGACCGATGCGGTCCGTGAGATCGGCCAGGTGGTGGAATCGGTGCAGACCGCCGATGAGGTGATGCGCCAGGCGCGCCGTCACGGCATCGACCTGCCCATCTCCGACCGCGTGCGCGCGGTGCTGCACGGTGAGCAGACGCCGGAAGAAGGATTGCGTGCGCTGTTGGCACGCGAGCAGAAGCCGGAGTATCCGGACACGCTGTTCAAGTGAGGCACGAAAAACCCCGGCAAGCGCCGGGGTTTTTTTTCAGCGCCAGAACGAAACAACCCGGCGCAGGGCCGGGTTGTTTCGTGGCGTACCGACGAGGGTGTCGCCAGGTGCTGCATATAAGTGAAGCCCGGCGTGAGCCGGGCTTCATGGCGCAGGGGAGAGAGACCGCGCCATCCAACAACGTACCGCGGTGTTGCGTATCGCGTATTACCAGGTGAAGCGCGGACCGACGAACCATTCCTTGTCGCCGCCCTTGGCCAGCTTCACTTCGCCGGCCAGGCCCCAGTTCTGGTTGAGCTTGGCCTGGGCGCCGACGCGGCCGTAGAACTCGCCGTCCGGGTTGACGCCGTGCTTCTTGCTGTAATCCTCGTAACCGGCCATCACGTAGCCTTCGAAGTTCGGGGTGAACGCGCTGCGCACGCCGACTTCGGTCGAGTAGCCGTTGAAGTCCGGACCGTGCTTCGGATCGAACTTCTGGTAAGCAACACGGGCGACCAGATCGGTGGTCGGGGCGATGCCGTAGTTGTAGCCGACACCGACCTTCCACTGGTCCACATCATTGCTGCCGCGCTTGGTTTCCTGCGCGTTGTAATCACCGAAGACGTGGAAGTTCGGCGCCACGGCGACCGAGCCCTTCACCGCCCAACCGTCGGCGTCGCCGCCCTTGGCATCGGTGTTCACGTAGCCGCCTTCAACATAGTTGTACGACAGGCCGTCGGTTGCCGAAGCAGCGAACGGCAGTGCAGCGAGCAGACCCAGGGCAAGCAGGGAAGTCTTCATCATCGGGGACACCTTTGTATTTTTTGGTTTTGTCCGCCAGCAGAGGGGAGGGGAAATCGCTGCTGGCGACAGGTGTGAATTATCCGTTAGTCACCCCAATTAGCCCTGAATATCAAACTGAGCAGTACATAAATACAAGGGCATTCCAGGGAACTTTGCCGACGCGATCTGCTATGCACGCGCGCACTGCATCGCGACGATGACGGTGCATCGCCGGCGCAGAAAAATGAGGAACGCGCCCGCTACCGGGCGTCTGGGATCAGCGTTCGCCGTCGCGCAGGTAATCGAACAACTCGGCATCGCCTTTCAGACCGAGCTTCAACATCGCATCGCCTTTCTGGCGGCTGATGGTGCTCACGCTCTTGTGCAGATGGATGGCGATCTCTTTGACCGTCATGCCGCTGCCGAGCAGGCGCAGCACCTCCACTTCGCGCGGTGACAGCGGCTTGGCTTCGCCTTCTTCCACGCTGTTCGTGCCGATCGCGTCAATGCGTTCCTTCAGCGTGAGACTCACGTAGGCCATGCCGCGCTGCACGGTCTGGATCGCCAGCGGCAGTTCGTCCATCGACGAGGTCTTGTCGACCAGGCCGAGCACACCAGTGGCGACCACCATGCGCAGGATCGCCAGGTTGTTGGACACGCTGAGCATCAGCACCGGCAGCTCGGGAAAGCGCCGGCGGATCATGGCGATCATCGCAAAGCCATCGGCCTGCTGGCCGCCGGGCATGGAGTAATCGGTGACCAGGACATCGCAGGGGTGCTCGGATAGCGCGGCCATCAATTCGGCGACGGTACTGGCCTCGGCCACCACCTGGCCAACGCCACTGGATTCGATCACGGCCTTCGTGCCGATCCGTACGACCGGATGGTCATCGGCAATGATAATGCGCAGGGTCATGGACTAGTATTGCCTGTAAGGCAGCCGTCGGGCCGTGCCGGGATGGGGACATCATTCTACGGAGATCAGGCAGCATGCGTATCCACGTCGTTCGCTGGCTGGTGCTGTGTGTGCTCGCAATAGCGTGGGGCGTGTCAGCATCCGCCGCCAGCCCCTCCGCCTTGTCGCCCCGGCAGAGCGAGTGGCTTGGGAGGCACCCTACCATCATCCTGGGCATGTACGACAGCGGCTGGCCGCCGTTCGAATCCATGCGCGATGGCAAACCTGTCGGTCTGGGGTACGACTACCTGAGCCTGCTGACGCAGCAGCTGGGCATGCAGGTGAAGGTGCGGATGTACCGCAATTGGACCGATGTGCTGGATGCGGCCTGCCGTGGCGAAGTCGACGTGGTGATGAACATCACCCTGACCGCCGACCGCACCCGCTGCATGGTCTACACGCGCCCCTATGCCGCTGCGCCGCTGGCGTTGGTCGGCCGGCCGGGTGATACGCGGGCGTCGGCCGATCCCGATCTGCGCGGCCTGCGCGTGGTCACCGAACGTGAGTTCGTCACCAGCGAAGAGGTGCGCGCGCGCTTTCCTGCGGCCCGCCGCGTGATCGCCGCCAATACTGCCGCCGCACTGGCGATGGTGGGCAAGGGCGAGGCCGACGTGTATATCGGCAATGCCTACGTGGTCACCACCCTGATCGCCGAGCGACGGCTGACTGATGTGGTGCTGTTGCGCCCCAGCGATCTGCCGCCGGAGCGCCTGCACTTCGGTGTGCCCAATGCCAAGCAGCCCTTGGCCGAAGCCCTGGACATGGGATTGGCCGCGCTGACCGAGAGCGAACGTGAGCGCCTGCAGCGGCGCTGGCTGCAGACCCCGGAGTGGTCGGTGCAGTCGCAGATGATTCTCGGCAATGCCGAAAAGCGCGTGCTGGCGACACCCCTGCGGCTGGCGTTCGCACCGAACGCGGCGCCGCTGGCGTTCCTCGACAGTGCGGGGCAGCCCAGCGGCGTTGCCGCCGAATACCTGCGCCTGCTGCGCAACCTGGGCGCGCAACTGAATCATGTGCCCGCGCATGACTGGTTCGACACCCGCGAACAGCTCCGCCGTGGCGAAGTCGACGCGATCATGGGCATTCCCAACGACTCCACCTACCTCGGTGATGATTGGGTATTCAGCCAGCCCTTCATCACCGTGCCCAACGTGATCGTGACCGCCAGTGGCAGCCCTTCGGTGCTGGGGGTGCGTGATCTGGACGGGCGCAGCATCCTGCTGACCGACCCGGACCGCCTGCGCGGGTACATCCTGCAGCAGGCGCCGAACGCGCGCATCGTACCGGCCCGCAGCGGCGAGCTCGCCCTGGCGCGGCTGGCCAACGGGGACGCTGACGCCTACATCGGCAATCTGGCGATCGTGGATCGCATCGTCCGCGATCGGTACCCGGCGCAGTTGCACGTGGCCGCGCCAGCGGGGTTCAGTGATCGATTGTCGCTGGCGGTCAAACGCCAGTACGCCCCGCTGGCCACCACCTTCGACCGCATGCTGGTCAACATGAGCGCGCGCGAGCACGAAGCGATCCGCAGCGACTGGCTGTCGGCCGAGTACCGCAGCGATCTGGACTGGCGCAGGATCGCGCGCTGGGGCGTGCCGTTGGCGCTGGTGCTGCTGACGGCCCTGCTGGTGCACGGCTGGGGACACTGGCGGCTGCGCAATGAAGTGGCGACACGCCGGCGCGTCGAGCAGCGCCTGGCTGAAGTCACCGACAACCTGCCGGCGATCGTCTACCAGGGCCGACGCGAGCGCGATGGTCGCTTGTCGCTGCCGTATATCGCCGGTGACACCGAAGCTCTGTTCGGCGTCACCGCGGCCGAAGCCATGGCCGACGAAAGCGCCCTGATGGACCGCATCGACGAGCGCGACCGCGCCGGTGTCCGCCAGGCCATGGAACGCGCTGCGCGCGACTTCACCCCGTTGGACATGGAGTTCCGCACCTCCCCGCGCGGCACGCTGCGCTGGGTGCGTTCGCGCGCGCTGCCTTACGACGCCGAAGATGGCGCGTTGTTGTGGAGCGGGTACTGGGTCGATGTCACCGATGCGCGCGCCCAGGCCGATGCACTGGCGTTGGCCAAGGCCGCGGCCGAACGCGCCACCGCTGCGAAATCCGAATTCCTGGCCACGATGAGCCATGAGATCCGCACGCCCATGTCCGGCGTGCTCGGCATGGTGGAGGTGCTCTCGCATACCGCGCTGGATGGAGAGCAGCGCCGCATCATCGGCGTGATCGAAGACTCGGCACAGATGCTGCGGCAGATCCTCGATGACCTCTTGGATTACTCCAAGATCGAGGCCGGGGCGCTGTCGCTGCAACCGCACCCGGTCGCGCTGCGTGCGCTGCTTGGCAATGTACAGCAACTGCTGGCCCCGCAGGCGGTGGCCAAGGGCCTGGACCTGCAGATCCAGATCGACGACGACGTTGCGGCCATGCATCTGGCAGATGGCATACGCCTGCGCCAGATCGCGTTCAACCTGCTCAGCAACGCCATCAAGTTCACCCACGCCGGTGAGGTCGACATCGCATTGACCGTGCTCGACACCGATACCGATGGCGCGCAGCGGCTGCGCCTGACGGTGCGCGATACCGGGATCGGCATTTCGGCCGAACAGCGCGAGCGGCTGTTTGCGCCGTTCGCGCAGGCTGACGCGGCAACCAGCCGCCAATATGGTGGCACTGGCCTGGGCCTGAGCATCTGCCAGCGGCTGGTGGCGATGATGCACGGCACGCTGACGCTGCACAGCGTGCCCGGTGAGGGCACCTGCGTGGAGGTACTGCTGACCCTGCCCACGGTGCCGGTGGAGGAACAGCCCGGCGCCGCTGAAGAACAAGCGCAGACACTGCCGCTGCCGCCTGCGTTGCTGCAGCGGCGGGTGCTGATCGTCGAGGACCATCCCACCAACCAGGCATTGATGGGCTGGCGCATGCAGCAGCTCGGCCTCCCGCATGTACTGGCCGAAAACGGCGAACAGGCGCTGGCGCTGCTCGCCCGCACCCGCTTCGACCTGGTCATCACCGATTGCCGCATGCCGGTGATGGACGGCTATGCCATGACGCGTCGGATCCGCGAGCAGGAGCGCGAGCAGGGCAGGCCAAGGTTGCCGGTGCTCGCATTGACCGCCAGCGCGCTCGAGGACGACCTGCTGCGCTGCCGTGAGGCGGGCATGGACGATCTGCTCGGCAAGCCGGTACCGCTGGCGCTGCTCCGGCAGGCGCTGCTGCGTTGGCTGCCCGGCAACGAGCAGCGCGAGCAGGCCGCCACCGCCGCCGATACCGGCTCTGCCGATGCGCTGCCCGACCGCGCGGCGGTGGTGCGCCGGTTTGGTTCGGCGCACGTGGCCAGTGTGCTGATCGAGAGCCTGTGCACGACCTCCGAAGAGGACCTGGTGCGGCTGGACGCCGCGCTGGGCGATGACGCACGCCAGGCAACCATCGATGTGTTGCATCGACTCGTCGGTGCCTTGGCGACGCTCGGGGCCGAGCCGCTGGCGAGCCAGGCACGCACGCTCATGGAACAGGTGGAGGAGAACGGGGTGGCCGCGCAGGCCGGGGACGTTGCCGGGTTTGCCTCCGCGCTTCGTGTTTACCTGCTTCACCTCCAGGCATCGTGAGACGAGCCGCCTTGAGCGGCCTCAGCGCTGCTGTTGCAGGTACTCGATCACCTGGCGCCGGCGCGCCGGGTCGGCGGTGGTGTTGACCATGCGGGTGCCCGGCACCACGTGGGTCGGCGAGCGCAGGAACGCATCCAGGGTCTGCTCGTTCCAGGTCAGCCCGGCCTCGCGCATGGCGTTGGAGTACGGGTAGCCGGTGACACTGCCCGCGCGCCGGCCGATCACCCCGTGCAGGTTCGGGCCGAAGCGGTGCACGCCGCCGGGGCTGACCGTGTGGCAGCCGGCGCAGATCGCAAATGCCCGCTGCAGATCCTGCTGATGGGCCTGCTCCGGCGTTTGCGGGGTACGCGAACACGCCGCCAGCAGCAGGCAGGTCAGTAACGCCAACGTCGATCGAAAAGCAGGGGCCATGGCGCAACGCTCACGTCCAACAGGGCGCTCAGGATAGCGAGCGCGGCGGTGCCTGCCGCGCCCGATGAGCTGCGACCGGTGGTCGCAGGCCGTGCCGATCACATCCCCGAATAGTTCGGGCCGCCGCCCCCCTGAGGGGTCACCCACACGATGTTCTGGGTCGGGTCCTTGATGTCGCAGGTCTTGCAGTGCACGCAGTTCTGCGCGTTGATCTGCAGCTGCTCATGTCCGTCGCTGCCGACGAACTCGTACACGCCCGCCGGGCAGTAACGCGCTTCCGGCCCGGCGTATTCGCTCAGGTTGATCCGCACCGGCACGCTGGCGTTCTTGAGCGTCAGGTGGCTGGGCTGGTCTTCGGCGTGGTTGGTACTGCTCAGGAACACCGAGCTGAGGCGGTCGAAGGTGAGCACGCCATCGGGCTTGGGATAATTGATCTTCGCGTGCTTCGACGCCGGCTCCAGGCAGGCGTGGTCCGGCGTGCTGTGGCGCAGCGTCCACGGCGGATTGCGGATGCCCAGCTTGGGCAGCAGCCACTGCTCGATGCCGGTCATCAACGTGGCCACGGTCTGGCCCTTCTTGAACCACTGCTTGAAGTTCTTGGCCTGCTGCAGCTCGGCATGCAGCCAGCTGGTCTCGAACGCCTGCGGGTAGGCGCTGAGCTCATCGTGCTGGCGATCGGCGGCGAGTGCATCGAAGGCCGCATCGGCGGCGAGCATGCCGGTCTTGATCGCGGCATGGCTGCCCTTGATCCGGCTGACGTTGAGATAGCCGGCCTCGCAGCCGACCAGCGCGCCGCCCGGGAACACCGTCTTGGGCAGCGACATCAAACCACCGGCGGTGATCGCGCGCGCGCCGTAGCCGATGCGCTTGCCCCCTTCCAGGTGCTTGCGGATGTCCGGGTGCGTCTTGAAGCGCTGGAACTCTTCGAACGGGCTCAGCCACGGATTTTTGTAGTCCAGGCCGACCACATAGCCGATCGACACCTTGCCACCCTCGGCGTGGTACAGGAAGGCGCCGCCGTAGGTATCGTTATCCAGCGGCCAGCCGGCGGCGTGCACCACCAGGCCCGGCTCGTGCTTGGCCGGATCGATCTGCCACAGTTCCTTGATGCCGATGCCGTAGGCCTGCGGATCCTTGCCGGCATCGAGCTGGAAGCGGGCGATCAGCTGGCGGCCGAGATGGCCGCGCGAGCCTTCAGCGAAGATCGTGTACTTGGCGTGCAGCGCCATGCCGCGCTCGAACGCCGGGCCGGGCTGACCGTTCTTCTCGATGCCCATGTCGCCGGTGGCCACGCCGATCACCGCGCCATCATCGCTGTACAGCACTTCCGCCGCCGGGAAGCCGGGGAAGATCGCCACCTCCAGCGCCTCGGCCTGCTGCGCCAGCCAGCGGGTCACCTCGCCCAGGCTGACGATGTAGTTGCCTTCGTTGTGGAAGCACTCCGGCAGCAGTGCGTTGGGCGTGCTGCGCGCGCCGGTTTCGTTGAGGAACAGGAATTCGTCGCGGGTGACCTTCTGCTTCAGCGGTGCGCCGCGCTCGGCCCAGTCCGGGAACAGTTCGGTCAACGCGCGTGGGTCCATCACCGCGCCGGAGAGGATGTGCGCGCCGGGTTCGGAGCCCTTCTCCAGGATGCACACCGACAGCTCGCGGCCGGCCTCGATGGCGCGCTGGCGCAGCCGGATCGCCGTGGCCAGACCAGCAGGGCCGCCACCGACGATCACCACATCGAATTCCATCACTTCACGCGGGGGCAGGACGTTGATTGCTTCGCTCATGGGGCTGCGTAACTCTTGGGTAGTGCCGCGGGTTGAACGGCGGCGGTTGCCTGGGAATCGCGCGTGTCACACCACGGCGAAACGGTGGATCAGTGCGCCAGAGTACCGGCACGGCGCATTTAAGCCTAGATCGCCGACGATGACAGCGGTGTCGGGGTGTGTTGGACACTCCGATGCTGCGGCGCAGCAACCGCGTTGTGGCGCCGTACCTTGGCCCATGCCTGCACAACGACCACAATGGAGGCCTGTTCCACCGCCACCTGCCGGGATGCCATGTCACTCAATCCGTTCGATCTGTTCGATATCCGTTCGCTGCTGAGCGAGGAGGAGCGCGCGGTGCAGGCGACGGTGGCGCGCTTCACCGATACCCGGGTGCTGCCGATCATCGGTGATGCCTTTGATGAAGGCCGCTTTCCCGATGAACTGATCCCCGAGATCGCTGCACTGGGTCTGCTTGGCTCCAGCCTGCCCGAGCAGTACGGCGGCGGTGGACTGAACGCGGTGAGCTACGGCTTGATCTGCCAGGAACTGGAGCGCGGCGATTCGGGCCTGCGCAGTTTCGTCTCGGTGCAGAGCTCGCTGTGCATGTACCCCATCTACGCCTACGGCAGCGAAGAACAGCGCCTGCGCTGGTTGCCGGACATGGCCACCGGCAAGGTGATCGGCTGCTTCGGCCTGACCGAGGCGCACGGCGGCTCCGATCCGGCGGCGATGAAGACCCGCGCGGTGCGCGATGGCAGCGACTGGCTGATCAACGGCAGCAAGATGTGGATCACCAGCGGGCCGGTGGCGGACATCGCGATCATCTGGGCACATACCGAAGACGGCATCCAGGGCTTCGTGCTCGAGAAGGGCATGGCCGGCTTCAGCACGCAGGAGATCAAGCACAAGATGAGCCTGCGCGCCTCGCTGACCGGTGCGCTGTTCTTCGACAATGTGCGCGTGCCCGACCGTAACCGCCTGCCCAACGTGCAGGGCCTGAAGGGCCCGCTGGGCTGCTTGAACCAGGCGCGCTACGGCATCAGCTGGGGCCCGATCGGTGCCGCGGTGGCGTGCCTGGATGAAGCGCTGGCCTACACCAAGCAGCGCGTGCTGTTCGGCCGGCCGGTGGCGGCCACGCAGAGTGCGCAGATCAAGCTGGCCGACATGGCGCGCCGGATCACCACGGGCCAGTTGCTGGCCTTGCAGCTGGGCCGGCTGAAGGATGCGGGGCAGCTGCAGCCGCAGCAGGTGAGTCTGGCCAAGTGGAACAACTGCCGCATGGCGATCGACATCGCGCGCGAGTGCCGCGATCTGCTCGGCGGCGCGGGCATCACCACCGAGCACGTGGCGATCCGGCATGCGCTCAATCTGGAATCGGTGATCACCTACGAAGGTACCGAGACCGTGCACCAGCTGGTGATCGGGCGCGAGCTCACAGGCATCAACGCGTTCTAAGGGTCACCTGACCAACGGTCAGGTGCTACGCGGCCGGTAGGTGCCGACCGTTGGTCGGCACGGCGTCTTATTCCCCGCCGGCAAACCCGTTCTGGCGCCACGCCTCGTACATCACCACCGCGACAGTGTTGGACAGGTTGAGGCTGCGGTTGCCCGGTTGCATCGGCAAGCGCAGGCGGCGGCCGTGGGGCAGGCTGTCGAGCAGGTCCTGGGGCAGGCCGCGGGTTTCCGGGCCAAACAGGAAGGCATCGCCATCTTCAAAGTGCTGGGTGTCGTAACGCACGCTGCCGCGGGTACTCAGCGCGAACAGGCGCTTGGGCGCAATCACCTGCAGGGCGGTCTCAAGATCTGGATGGACCTGCAGTCGGGCGTATTCGTGATAGTCCAGGCCGGCGCGCTTGAGCTGCTTGTCGCTCAGGTCGAAACCGAGCGGCTCGATCAGGTGCAGCCGCGCGCCGGTGTTGGCGCAGAGGCGGATCACATTGCCGGTGTTCGGCGGAATTTCGGGTTGGAACAGAACGACATGGAACGTAGGCGTGGCAGTCATCGGCGAAGTGTACGCCGTGGCTGCGGGGGGCTGCAGCTACGGCTTACTGGCGGATCAGGGTCGAGGCGGCGGCAGCGGCGGTTTCCAGCGCCAGGGCCTGCAGATCGGCAGCCGACGGACGCACCTGCAGGGTCGGCAGGTTGATGATCACTTCATTGGCGACGGCGGTGGCGGCAGCGGTGAAGGTGGCGACGTAGCCGCGGTCACGGGTCTGCTCGGCAGCCAGGGCCTGGCGCTGTTCGGCCGTCGGGCGCACTTCAACGGCGGCCAGCGTGGTGACGCGGCGCTTGGCGGCCAGTTCGGCGCGGTAATCGGCGATCAGGCCGGCGGTCGGGCGGACTTCCACGACGGCCAGGGTCGGGATGCTGCTGGTGCGTTCAACCTCGGCCTGGCTGATCTGGTCGGCCGACGGGCGGACCTGCACGGTGTCCAGGGTGACGATGGCGGGGGCGGCCTGCACCGACGAAGCAAATGCGGAGCCGGCGGCGAGGGCGATGGCGATGGCGAGCGTCTTGGTGTTCATGGCGAGGTCCTGTTTAGTGTTGGTGAGCAGTGGTGTGGTAGTAAGGTAGTACACCGATTCGGAGCTTGCAAGAACAATTTGATCTTTCTTGTTTTTGTTCAGCTTCCAGTCAGTTTTGGTTTGATCCCTGTTTCCTTCGCCCAGTACCACGCAGGACACGTGCCAACTTTTCAGCGTTGATTTCAAAGGGGTTTTCGGGGGAATGGGGTGTCCGCCGTCCGGACAGGTGTCCGCTGGAGGGCGCGGGCGTTGTCCGTTTTGCCCCCAATGACTGTTGGCCGATGCCTTTTGCCTAGGCGGCGCGCTAGCATCCGGCTTCACTTTCATGACCAAGGAACCGGAATGACCGTCCAACTTCGACCGCGTGCCGCGCTGCTGGCTGTAGCGCTCTCCGCCGCACTGGGCTCACTCGCGCCGGCGCCGGTCCTGGCCAAGCCGGCCACGGTGGCCAAGGTCGATATTCCGTTCGAGCAGTTCACCCTGCCCAATGGCCTGCGCGTGGTGGTGCACACCGACCGCAAGGCGCCGATCGTGGCTGTCAACATCTGGTACCACGTGGGCAGCAAGGACGAACCCGCCGGCCGCACCGGCTTTGCGCACCTGTTCGAACACTTGATGTTCCAGGGCAGCGAGAACCACGACGGCGAGTATTTCGAGCCCTTCAAGCAGGTGGGTGTCACCGGCCAGAACGGCACCACCAACACCGACCGCACCAATTACTTCGAGAACGTGCCGACCACCGCGCTGGACATGGCGCTGTGGATGGAGTCCGACCGCATGGGCCATCTGCTCGGCGCGATCGACCAGGCTGCACTCGACGAACAGCGCGGCGTGGTCCAGAACGAGAAGCGCCAGGGGGAGAACCAGCCGTATGGCCAGGTCTGGGAAAAGCTGACCCGCGCGATGTACCCGGCCGGCCACCCGTACCACCACAGCGTGATCGGCTCGATGAACGATCTCAACGCCGCCTCGCTGGACGACGTGAAAACGTGGTTCCGCACCTGGTACGGCCCCAACAATGCAGTGCTGGTGCTGGCCGGCGACATCGACCTGGCCACCGCGAAGGAGAAGGTCGCGAAGTACTTCGGCGACATCCCGGCCGGCCCGAGCATGGCCCAGCCCAAGGTGGACGTGGCCAAGCGCGAGAAGAGCACGCGCGAAGTGATGACCGACAAGGTGCCGCAGGCGCGCATCTACCGCGCGTGGAACGTCGCCCAGGTCGGCACCACCGACATCGACCAGCTGCAGTTGTTCGCGCAGGTCCTCGGCGGTGCGAAGTCCTCGCGTCTGGATCAGCGCCTGCTGCACCAGGACAAGCTGGTGGACAACATCAGTGCCGGCGCCTACAGCTCGCAGCTGGGCTCCAACTTCGTGATCATGGCCAGCGTCAAACAGGGCGTGGACCCGGCCAAGGTCGAGGCGATCATCGATGAAGAAGTGAAGCGCCTGGCCAAGGACGGTCCGACCGCCGATGAGCTGAGCCGTGGCAAGACCGCCTTCCGCGCCGGCTTCATCCGCGGCATCGAGCGCATCGGTGGCTTCGGCGGCAAGGCCGACGCGCTGGCCGAGTGCACCGTGTACGAAGGTGACCCGGGCTGCTTCCGCACGTCGCTGGCCACCATCGATGGGGCCACCGCTGCGCAGGTGCGTGATGTCGGTGCCAAGTGGCTGGGTGCCGGCGACCACACCATCGTGGTCGAACCCGGCGCGCGCGTTGCCCTGGCCGAACTGCCGTCGGAAACGCCCAAGCCGTTAACCGTGCCCGCCGTGGATCCCGCGTTCACGACCCTGGCCAAGCAGGTCGACCGCAGCACCGGCGTGCCGCAGACCAAGACCTTCCCGGACCTGAAATTCCCGGAACTGCACCGCGCCACCCTGAAGAACGGCACCCAGGTGATTCTGGCCGAGCGTCACGACATCCCGGTCGTGCAGTTCAGCTATGAGTTCCCGGGTGGCTTCACCGCCGACCAGGGCCGCAAATCCGGCACCGCCAACTTCACCATGGGGCTGCTCACCGAGGGCGCCGGCAAGCTCGGCGCGCTGCCGTTCGCCGATGCCGCCGATGCACTGGGCGCCAAGCTCGATGCCTCCGCCTCGCTGGACAGCACCAGCGTGTACCTGTCCGCGCTGAAGGAAAACCTGGCCCCGTCGCTGGCCCTGTATGCGGACATGCTGCGCCAGCCTCGCTTCGACCAGGCCGAGATCGACCGCGTCAAGGCGACCTGGATCGCCGGCATCCAGCAGGAGAAGGTCAACCCCAGCGCGGTCGCGATGCGCGTGATGCCGACCTTGCTGTACGGCGCCGGTCATCCGTATGCGATCCCGTTCACCGGCAGCGGCAATGAAGTGGACATCCAGTCCATGACCCGCGAAGACCTGGTCGACTTCCACCGTGACTGGCTGCGCCCGGAGCAGGGCACGCTGATCGTGGTCGGCGATACCACGCTGAAGGAGATCGTGCCGCTGCTGGAGCGCCAGCTCGGCAACTGGAAGGCCGAGGGCCCGGCGCCGCAGGTCAAGGCCCCGGTGGACGTGGCACGGCCGACCCAGGCCCGTGTGTACCTGATCGATCAGCCGGGCGCGGTGCAGGCCAACCTGTTCGCCAGCCAGGTGGTGCCCTCGTCCAAGGACCCGGGCTCGACCCGCTTCGACATCGCCAATGGCGTGCTCGGCGGCGACTTCACCTCGCGCCTGAACATGAACCTGCGCG
Organism: Stenotrophomonas sp. AGC87; assembly: GCF_057333975.1. Classification (NCBI taxonomy): domain Bacteria; kingdom Pseudomonadati; phylum Pseudomonadota; class Gammaproteobacteria; order Lysobacterales; family Lysobacteraceae; genus Stenotrophomonas; species Stenotrophomonas sp. AGC87. Next base: position 43,670 of record NZ_JBHFHW010000037.1, on the reverse strand, counting down.
AGCAGAAGCATTGGTCCTATGGTGCCGGCAGCAGTGCCAGCAACACCCTGGGCCAGCGCCCGTGGGGCGCCCGCGCACCGGTGCAGATCGACAAGACCGCTGAGGCGATGCAGGAGATGCGCAAGGAGATCGCCGAGTTCGCCAGCGGTGCCAAGCCGGCCACCCCGGCCGAAGTGGCGCGCATCCGCAACATCCAGAACCTGAGCCTGCCCGGCGCCTACGAGACCGCCAGCGCGGTGATGGGCACCATCAGCGGGATCGTGCGGTACCAGCGCCCGGACGACTATGTGGTCCAGCGCAAGGCCGAGATCGAAGCGATGACCCCGGCCCAGGTGCAGCAGGCCGCGGCCACGCTGGACCCGAACGCGCTGACCTGGGTGGTGGTCGGTGACCTCAAGCAGACCGAGGCCCCGGTGCGTGCGCTCAACCTCGGCCAGGTGCAGGTGATCGATGCCGAAGGCAAGGTGGTGGACGCCCCGGCTGCTCCGGCTGCCCCGGCGCCGAAGGCCCGCTGACGCCGCCGCTGGTCGGCAACCCGCCGGCCAGCCGATCAGGTGCCAGGGGATTTCCCGGCACCTGATCACCCCCGATTCAGTTGTTTCCCGCACACTCCCTTACGTATTCCAGCCAGGCCTTGTCCATGCGCATTCTGCTTCTGTCCGCCCTGATCCTCAGCGTTTCCGCCTGCACCTGGGTGCCGATCGAGTCCTCCGGCAAGACGGTCCGCGTGCTGCCGGCCGGTGCGGTTCCCAGCGGCTGCCAGAGCAAGGGCGAGGTGGTGGTCACCGTGAAGAGCAAGGTGGGTTTCTACAACCGCAACCCGTTGCGTGTGCAGGAAGAGCTGGAAACCCTGGCCCGCAACGAGGCACCCAGTGCCGGAGCCAATGCCGTGCAGGCCTCGGGCCTGCCCGCCGATGGCAGCCAGCGTTTCCTGGCCTTCCAGTGCCCGCCACGCTGAACCCTTCACCCCGCGCCCGGACCATACGCCCGGGCGTGAATTCGTAAAGGTGCGGTGAAAGCCGTGCCGGCTTACAATAGCGCCCCCTTTGCCTGAGCCTTGGCGCTAACTGATGCTCTTCAAGAATGTCTCGATCGCCGGCTTGGCGCACATCGACGCGCCGCACACGCTGACGTCCAAGGAAATCAACGAACGGCTGAAGCCGACGCTGGATCGCCTTGGCATCCGTACCGATGTGCTCGGCGATATCGCGGGCATCCACGCCCGCCGCCTGTGGGATGCCGACATGCTGGCCTCCGACGCCGCCACGCTGGCCGCCCGCAAAGCATTGGAAGACGCCGGGATCGGCGCCGACAAGATCGGCCTGCTGGTCAACACCTCGGTCAGCCGCGACTACCTGGAGCCGTCCACGGCCAGCATCGTCTCGGGCAACCTGGGGGTCGGCGACGAATGCATGACCTTCGACGTCGCCAATGCCTGCCTGGCCTTCATCAACGGCATGGACATCGCCGCCCGCATGCTCGAACGCGGCGAGATCGACTACGCGCTGATCGTCGACGGTGAAACCGCCAACCTGGTGTACGAGAAGACCCTCGAGCGCATGGCCCTGCCGGGCGTGACCGCCGATGACTTCCGCAACGAGATGGCCGCCCTGACCCTGGGCTGCGGTGCCGCGGCGATGGTCATGGCGCGCACCGAGCTGGTGCCCGATGCCCCGCGTTACCGCGGTGGCGTGACCCGCTCGGCCACCGAGTGGAACCAGCTGTGCCGGGGCAACCTGGACCGCATGGTCACCGATACCCGCATGCTGCTGATCGAAGGCATCAAGCTGGCACAGAAGACCTTCGTGGCCGCCCGTGAAGCACTGGGCTGGGCCGTGGAGGAACTGGACCAGTTCGTGATCCACCAGGTCAGCCAGCCGCACACCGCCGCCTTCATCAAGAACTTCGGCATCGATCCGAAGAAGGTGATGACGATCTTCGGCGAGCACGGCAACATCGGCCCGGCCTCGGTGCCGATCGTGCTGAGCAAGCTCAAGCAGCTGGGCAAGCTGAAGAAGGGCGATCGCATCGCGCTGCTCGGCATCGGCTCGGGCCTGAACTGCTCGATGGCCGAAGTGGTCTGGTAAACCAGTCGCCGCAGGCTGCTGCGGCGTTGGAATTGAACATCAAGGGCCGGTTCTGCCGGCCCTTTTCACAGGTGCGTTTGCATGCCCCAGCTGCCCGGTTACCCCGCCCATCCGCACCGCTTCGAGGTGCGCCCCGGTCTGTCGATGAACTATCTCGACGAAGGCCCGCGCGATGGCGAGGTGGTGGTGATGGTCCACGGCAACCCCTCGTGGAGCTATTACTGGCGGACTCTGGTAGCCGGCCTCTCGGACAAGTACCGCTGCATCGTGCCGGATCATATCGGCATGGGCCTGTCGGACAAGCCCGATGACGCGCACTACGAGTACACCCTGCAGTCGCGCGTGGATGACCTGGAGGCGCTGCTCGCGCACTTGGGCATCACCGGCCCGGTGACCCTGGCCGTGCACGATTGGGGCGGCATGATCGGCTTCGGCTGGGCGCTGTCGCACCACGCGCAGGTCAAGCGCCTGGTGGTGCTCAACACCGCCGCCTTCCCGATGCCGGCCGCGAAGAAAATGCCGTGGCAGATCGCGCTGGGCCGCCACTGGACGGTGGGTGAGTGGATCATCCGCACCTTCAACGCCTTCTCGTCCGGTGCCTCGTGGCTGGGCGTGGAGCGGAAGATGCCGGCCGAGGTGCGCCGCGCCTATGTGTCGCCGTACAACAGCTATGCCAACCGCATCAGCACGATCCGCTTCATGCAGGACATCCCGCTGTCACCGGCCGACAAGGCCTGGTCGCTGCTGGAGCGTTCCGGCCAGACCCTGCCCAGCTACGCCGACCGTCCCGCCTTCATCGGCTGGGGCCTGCGCGATTTCGTGTTCGACCACCACTTCCTGAAGGGCTTCCAGGCCGCACTGCCGCAGGCGCAGGTGCATGCCTTCGAGGATGCCGGGCACTACGTGCTGGAAGACAAGCACGAGGTGCTGGTGCCGAAGATCCGCGCGTTTCTGGACGCGAACCCGATCTGATCGTGTGGTATCGACGCTGGGTCGCATCCGACCCCGTCGGTAGAGCCGACCGTTGGTCGGCTGCTTTCTGGTCGGCTGCTTCTGCCCCGGCGCCATAACCGCCGGCGCCCCCCAACTACGCCGCGATCGGTGCCTGCGGCGGCGCCGGCGAATTGCCGTTGTCGTCGGGATGATCATCGTCATTGTCCGCCTCGTCCCGCCAACGCCAGTCGGCCAGGGTCAGCGCCGGCATGCCGTGCGCCACGCGCGCTTTGTCGCACTGGGGGCTGGCCTTGCCGTACTCCCACGAGGCATCCACCTCACGGCAGACGCTGGGGCGGTTGGGGTGGATGCTGCAGCGCGAGTACACGCCGATCTCCGCATCCAGCGCCACGCAGTACACCGGCTTGGACAGGGTGCCGCGCATGCACAGCCGGTGCGGGTCCAGCACCTGGGTGAGCTCGTGCGGGACGCCACCGGGGGTGACCTCGTCCGATTCCATCCAATGGAAGGCCACACGGTATTGGGTGCAGCAGGCGCCGCAGGTGAGGCAGGGATGGGGCATGGGGCACCGGCCTTGGGCGGCAGCGAAGCAGGAGGGAAGGGCGCGAATTTTCCACGCCACCGGCCGGCGCGCAAGATTTTTCTGCAGCGGCGACAATGAACGGATGAACAGCGCCATCAATATCGCCGCGCGCCTGCCCGAGCTGGCCCGTGAACGCCCCGACCAGATCGCCATCCGCTGCCCCGGCAAGCCCGGGGCCGGCGGCATGGCGCGTTATGACGTCACCCTGGATTACCGCACCCTCAACGCCCGCAGCGACGCGATGGCGGCCGGCCTGGCCGCGCACGGCATCGGCCGCGGTGTGCGCGCGGTGGTGATGGTGCGGCCCTCGCCGGAATTCTTCCTGCTGATGTTCGCGCTGTTCAAGAACGGCGCGGTCCCGGTGCTGGTCGACCCGGGCATCGACAAGCGCGCGCTGAAGCAATGCCTGGATGAGGCCCAGCCGGAGGCCTTCATCGGCATCGGCCTGGCCCACGTGGCGCGCCTGGTGCTGCGCTGGTGCCGCTCTGCGCGCCTGCTGGTGACCGTCGGCCGCCGCTGGGGCTGGGGTGGCACCACCCTGGCCCGGCTGGAAGCCCAGGGCGCCACGGCGGCGCCTGCGCTGGCCCCGACCGATGGCGAGGATGTCGCGGCGATCCTGTTCACCAGCGGCTCCACCGGCGTGCCCAAGGGCGTGGTCTACCGCCACCGTCATTTCGTCGGCCAGGTCGAGCTGCTGCGCGCCGCCTTCGGGATGGAGCCGGGCGGGGTGGATCTGCCGACCTTCCCGCCGTTCGCGCTGTTCGATCCGGCACTGGGGCTGACCTCGGTGATCCCCGACATGGACCCGACCCGCCCGGCCCAGGCCGATCCGCGCAAGCTGCATGACGCCATCAACCGCTTCGGCGTCACCCAGCTGTTCGGTTCGCCCGCGCTGATGCGGGTCCTGGCCGATCACGGCCAGCCGCTGCCGAGCGTGCGCCGGGTGACCTCGGCCGGGGCACCGGTGCCGCCGGATGTGGTCGCGCGCATCCGCCGCCTGCTGCCCGACGACGCCCAGTTCTGGACCCCCTACGGCGCCACCGAGTGCCTGCCGGTGGCGGTGATCGAAGGCCGCGAGCTGGAGAACACCCGCCAGGCCACCGAGGCCGGCGCGGGCACCTGTGTCGGCCGTGTGGTCGCGCCGAACGAGGTGCGCATCATCGCCATCGATGACGCGCCGCTGCCGGCATGGTCGCAGGCGCGCGTGCTGGCCACCGGCGAGGTGGGCGAGATCACCGTGGCCGGCCCGACCGCCACCGACAGCTACTTCAACCGCCCGCAGGCCACCGCGGCGGCGAAGATCACCGAAACCCTGGCCGAGGGCAGCACGCGGGTCGTGCACCGGATGGGCGATGTCGGCTACTTCGATGCGCAGGGCCGGCTGTGGTTCTGTGGGCGCAAGACCCAGCGCGTGGAAACCGCGCAGGGCCCGCTGTATACCGAGCAGGTCGAGCCGGTGTTCAATGCGCTGGACGGCATCGCCCGCACCGCGCTGGTCGGCGTGGGTGCGCCGGGCCGGCAGCAGCCGGTGCTGTGCTACGAACTGCAGCCCGGCACCGTCGATTCGCCCGCCCTGGTCGAGCGCCTGCGCCGGGAGGCGGCCGCACATGCGCACACCGCGCGCATCGCGCAGTTCCTGCCGCACCCGGCCTTTCCGGTCGACATCCGCCACAACGCCAAGATCGGCCGCGAGAAGCTCGCGGTCTGGGCCACGGCGCAACTGGAGCAGCACGCATGAAGATCCTCGTTACCGGCGGCGGTGGCTTCCTCGGCCAGGCCCTGTGCAAGGGACTGATCGCGCGCGGCCACCAGGTGCTGGCGTTCAATCGCGGCCATTACCCCGCGCTGCAGGCGATGGGCGTGGGCCAGATCCGCGGCGACCTGGCCGATGCGCAGGCGGTGATGCATGCGGTGGCCGGCGTCGATGCGGTCCTCCACAACGGGGCCAAGGCCGGTGCGTGGGGCAGCTATGACAGCTACCACCAGGCCAACGTGGTCGGCACCGACAACGTGATCGCGGCCTGCCGCGCGCACGGCGTGGGCAGGCTGGTCTACACCTCCACGCCCAGCGTGACCCATCGCGCCACGCATCCGGTCGAGGGCCTGGGCGCGGACGAGGTGCCGTATGGCGAGAACTTCCAGGCGCCGTACGCGGCCACCAAGGCCATCGCCGAGCAGCGCGTGCTGGCGGCCAACGATGCGCAGCTGGCCACGGTGGCGTTGCGGCCCCGCTTGATCTGGGGCCCGGGCGACCAGCAGCTGGTGCCGCGCCTGGCCGAGCGCGCCCGCGCCGGCCGCCTGCGCTTCGTCGGCGATGGGCAGAACAAGGTGGACACCACCTACATCGACAACGCCGCGCTGGCCCACTTCCTGGCCCTGGAGCACCTGGCCCCGGGCGCGGCCTGCGCCGGCAAGGCGTACTTCATTTCCAACGGCGAGCCGCTGCCGATGCGCGAGCTGCTCAACAAGCTGCTGGCCGCGGTGGATGCCCCGCCGGTGACGAAGTCGATCAGCTTCAAGGCGGCCTACCGGATCGGTGCGGTCTGCGAGCGGCTGTGGCCGTTGCTGCGCCTGCGCGGCGAACCGCCGATGACCCGCTTTCTGGCCGAGCAGCTGTGCACCCCGCACTGGTACAGCATGGAACCGGCCCGCCGCGACTTCGGTTATGTGCCTTTGGTCAGCATCGAAGAAGGGCTGGCCCGGCTGGCATCTTCATCGAACGCACAGGATTCCATCACTCCCTGAACACCGCAGGTTGGTGAACATGGCCCCACGCCAACTCCGGCACGCATCAACGCGAGGGTCGACATGCTGCATTACGCCGTCATCTTTTTTGTCATCGCCATCATCGCGGCGGTGCTTGGTTTCTCGGGCATTGCCGGCGCCGCCAGCAACGTCGCCTGGATCCTGTTCGTCGTATTCCTGATCCTGGCGGTGGTCTCGATGTTCCGCAAGCGGACCTAGTGTCCGGCGCGTCCCGCGCCACCTCTCTCCGGCGTGGGACGCGCTGCGGAAATCACGACGGCCTGACATCGGCAACGATGTTCAGGCCGTTGTTGCGATGGAGCTGCGCAGATCGCGCTCGTGCGCGTGCCGGTCCATCGCCAGTTCCAGCAGCCGCGTGATCAGCGCGGTGTAATCCAGCCCACTGGCCGCCCACAGCTTCGGGTACATGCTGATGCGGGTGAAGCCGGGCAACGTGTTGATCTCGTTGATCACCACCTCGCCGGCCGGCGTCAGGAACACATCCACGCGCGCCAGGCCGGCACAGTCCAGCGCCTGGTAGGCCTGTACCGCGATCTCCCGGATACGGGACTGCTCCGCATCGGTGATGGCCGCCGGCACCACGATGTCGGCACCGCTTTCGCTGATGTACTTGGTGTCGTAGGAATAGAAATCATCGTGCACGACCACCTCGCCACAGACGCTGGCTTCGGGGTGTTCGTTGCCCAGCACCGCGCACTCGATTTCGCGACCGTCGATCGCCGCTTCCACCAGCGCCTTGTGATCGAAAGACAGCGCCAGCGCGAGGGCGATATGGAAGTCCGCCTCGTTGCGCACCTTGCTCACGCCCACCGAGGAGCCCTGGTTGGCCGGCTTCACGAACAGTGGCGTGCCCAGTGCGGCGACCAGCGCTGCGTAATCGGCCCGGGCCGCAGTGACCCGGTTGAAGCAGGCGAAGGGCGCCACCGCCAGCCCGGCATCACGCAGCAGGCGCTTGGCAACGTCCTTGTCCATCGCCACTGCCGAGCCCAGCACGCCCGAGCCCACGAAGGGCAGGTTGGCCATGCGCAGCAGGCCCTGCAGCGAGCCGTCCTCGCCCAACGTGCCATGCACGATCGGGAACACCACGTCGATCTGCTCCAGCGCGGTGGCCGGATCGGTCGGAACCAGCTGCTGGCGTTCCAGGCCGGGTCGTACCGCCACGGCATTGCCCGAGCGGTGCAGCGCGATCCGTGCCGGGTCGCTGGCATTGAGCAGGAAGTCGCGCGGGTCGCTCACATGCCACTGGCCCTGCTTGTCGATGCCGATCAGGCTGACCTCGAAGCGGTCCTTGTCCAGCGCATCGAGGATGTTCTTCGCCGATTGCAGCGAGACCTCGTGCTCGGCCGAACGGCCGCCGAAGATGATGCCTACCCGGGTCTTGCCCATGCCTGTTGCCGCTCCTGCGTCTTCTGGAACCACACAGGATGGACCGGCGCGCGGTGCATGGCAAAACGCGCAGCGCGTGATGCCTGCGGACGCCCGCCGTTCAAGGGGGCACGGTAGAATGCGGTGATGGCCCGTTCCCTGCTCTCTTCCCTCAAACCGCTGGCTGGCAATGCGCTGCAGCTCACGCTCAACCGCGCGCTGGCGCTGGACCCGGACACCCGCAGCGCGCTGGCCGCGCTGGATGGCCGCCACATCGCCCTGACCCTGGAATCGCCCGCGCTGGCGATGCGGATCGGGGTGGACGGTGAGCGCCTCACGGTCGGCCCGGTCGATCCGCAGCAGGAGCCGGACCTGGCCGTGCGCAGCACGTTGGGCGGGGTGCTGGCCCAGCTGCCCTTCCTGGCCAATGCACGCCGTGGCGGTGATGCGCCGGCCGGGCGGGTCAAGGTCTCCGGCGATGCCGAGCTGGCCCGCCGCCTGCAGCAGCTGGCGACCCGTTTCGATCCGGACTGGCAGCAGCCGTTCGTGCGCGTGTTCGGCGAGGTGATGGGCGTGCAGATCGCCAACACCCTGCGCTCGGCACTGCAGCACGCGCGCCGCGGCGCGTCCGACCTGGCGCACAGCGCCGCTGAATTTGTCACCGAGGAGTCGCGCGACGTGGTACCCCGAGCAGAACTGGATGCCTTCCACGACGATGTGGACGTGATGCGCGACGACGTTGAACGCATGGCCGTGCGCGTCCAGCGCCTGCGGCAGGTGGGCGCATGAAGGCGATCTTCCGGGCCAGCCGCATCGGCCGCATCATCCTGCGCTACCGCCTCGACGATCTGCTCCAGGGCACCCCGGCCGAACGCTGGCTGCGCCTGGCCAAGCCGTTCGTGCCCCGTGCCTCGGCCGACATCGCCGCACAGTCGCGCGGTGCGCGCCTGCGCCTGGCGCTGCAGGACCTGGGCCCGATCTTCGTCAAGTTTGGCCAGATCCTCTCCACCCGCCGCGACCTGATCCCGGCCGATGTCGCCAACGAACTCACCCTGCTGCAGGACCGGGTCAAACCGTTTGATGGCGCCACCGCGCAGGCCATCGTCGAGCGCGCGCTCGGCCGCCCGGTCAGCGAAGCGTTCGCCAGCTTCGATCTGCAGCCGCTGGCCTCGGCCTCGATCGCGCAGGTGCACGCGGCCACGCTCGCCGATGGCCGCCAGGTGGTGGTCAAGGTGCTGCGCCCGGACATCGAAAAACAGATCGACGCCGACATCGCGCTGCTCAAATCGGCCGCCGCGCTGATCGAGCGCGCGCACCCGCGCGCCGACAAGATCCGCCCGCGCGAGGTGGTCGCCGAAGTCGAAAACACCCTCGCCGCGGAGCTCGATCTGCAGCGCGAAGGCGCCAATGCCAGTGTGCTGCGCCGCAACTGGATCGACTCGGACGATCTGTACGTACCGGAAGTGATCTGGAGTCATACCGCCGAGCGCGCGCTGACCCTGGAGCGCGTGTGGGGCATTCCGTCGGATGACATCGTCGCGCTGGACAAGGCCGGCATCGATCGCAAGGCGTTGGCCGCCAAGGGCGTGCGGGTGTTCTACACCCAGGTGTTCCGCGACAACTTCTTCCACGCCGATGCGCACGCCGGCAACATCTGGGTCGACACCGATCCGGCACGCCGCGACAACCCGCGCTTCATCGCGCTGGACTTCGGCATCATGGGCCAGCTCTCCGAAGAAGATCAGTACTACCTGGCCGAGAACTTCATGGCCATCTTCAACAAGGATTACCGGCGCATGGCCGCGCTGCATGTGGAAGCCGGCTGGATGCCCAACAACGTGCGCATCGATGAACTCGAAGCGGCCGCGCGTTCGGTGTGCGAACCCTATTTCACCCGCCCGCTGTCGCAGATCTCGCTGGCCGAGGTGCTGATCAAGCTGTTCCGCGTGGCCCAGCGCTACGAGCTCACGCTGCAGCCGCAGCTGATCCTGCTGCAGAAGACACTGCTCAACATCGAAGGCGTCGGCCGTCAGCTCGATCCGGAACTGGACATCTGGGCGGTCGCGCGGCCGGTGCTGGAACGCATCCTGCGCGAGCGCTACAGCCCGCGCCGCGTGCTCAAGGAAGTACGCAAACGCCTGCCTGAAATCATGACGCATACGCCGGACATGCCGCGTCTTGTGCATGCCTGGCTGCGCCAGCAGGTGGAAGGCGACCACGAACTGTCGATGCGCTCGCGCGATCTGGCTGCGCTGAATGTCAGCGTGCAGAAGCTGCAGAAGCGCGCGGTGGCGGCGATCGCCGGCGTCGGCCTGATGATCGTCGCTGCGGTGCTGTACGGCCTGCAGCCCGGTGGCTGGTACTTCGGCGATGCCCCGGTGTGGAGCTGGGTGACCGGCGCGGCGGGCGTGTTCTCGCTGGCCAGTGCCTGGTGGCGCCGATGAGCGCGATCGACCTGCAGGCAGAGGCCATCGCCGAGACGCCTGCGGCGCTTCCGCCCCTGCAGTTGCTGCACCTGGACGACCAGCTCGCCGTGGTCAACAAGCCCGCCGGGTTGATGGTCCACGACAGCAAGCTTGCCCGGGGCGAAGACGACTTCCTCGCCGACCGCCTGCGCGAACAGCTCGGCAAGCCGATCTTCCTCGTCCACCGCCTGGACCGCGCCACCAGCGGCTGCCTGCTGCTCGCCTTTGATCGCGAAAGCGCCAGCGTGCTCGGCAAATCGCTGATGGGCGGCGACGTCACCAAGGATTACCTCGCGATCTGCCGCGGCTGGCCGGCCGACGAGGCCTTCACCGTTGACCACGACCTCGATGGCGGCCCTGGCAAGCCGGTCAAGAAGCAGGCGATCACCCACTTCCAGCGCGTCGCCGTAGGCGAGATCGCGATCCCGATGGGCGAGTTCGAGACCTCACGCTACGCCCTGCTGCGTTGCCAGCCGCAGACCGGCCGGTTCCGTCAGATCCGTCGCCACCTCAAGCACCTCTCGCATCACCTGATCGGCGACACCAGCCACGGCGACGGCCGCCACAACCGCAGCTTCCGCATGCAGGGCATCCACCGCATGCTCCTGCACGCCGAGCGCCTGCGCTTCCCGCATCCGGATGGCACCCCGATGGACATCAGCGCGCCGGTGGACGGCGAATTCCGCAAGGCCATGGATCTGTTTGGCTGGGAAGTGCGCTGACGCCGCGCGATAGCCGACCAACGGTCGGCTCTACCGGTTATTTCTTGGCGGGCGCGGCCGCCGGCGCCGGCTCATTCACGATCGCCTCCAGGTCCTTCTGCAGATCCACGAACAGCGGCTGCATCTTGGCCTGGATCGCCACCATCACGTTCTGCATCAGTGCCGGCGTCTTGTCCAACAGACTCTGGCCCGCTGAGCTCTCGTAGAACTCCGCCATCGCCAGCACGTCTTCCTTGCTGAAGGTCTGCTTGTACAGATCCACATACATCGGCCGCAGCTCCTTCCAGGACAGCGCTTGGCGCACCGTCTGGCTGGTCCGCTGCTCGATGCGCTGCAGCTGCGCCTGCTGTGTCGCATCCAGCTGCCGCTGCTGCGCCACCTGCTGGAACTGCTGGCGCTGCATCGCCTCGATCTGCGGCAGCATCGTATCGAGCATGCTCTGCGCGCGGGAGGCGGCCAGCAGGCGGTTGATGTCGGCATCCGACGGCGGCGCGGCCAAGGCCGGCGCGATCGCGGCCAGGCCCAGCGCCAGGGCCAGAGTGAGGCGGGTCAGGCCGCGGCGGGCCAACGGGCGGATCAGGGACATGGCGGAGCATCCTGCGTTGCGTGGACTCCGGAGAATACCTGCGATGGCGTCATCAGGCCGTAATTGAGGACGTTATCGGCGACATCCACGCACGTTGCAGTCACCCGGCCGGCGGTCCTCCCCTTACAATGCCGCCCATGGGCAACGGGCCAGTCACCATCAGCGCGCACCTGACGATTCCGGATACGGAACTCGTCGAGCGGTTCGTGCGCGCCAGCGGCGCCGGTGGCCAGAACGTCAACAAGGTCTCCACCGCCGTCGAACTGCGCTTCGACGTGGCCGGCTCGCCTTCGTTGCCCGAGCCGTTGCGCGCGCGCCTGCTGGCCCGCCGCGACCGGCGCATGACCGGCGAAGGCGTGCTGGTCATCGATGCACAGCGTTTCCGTACCCAGGACCGTAACCGCGAGGACGCGCGCGATCGACTGGCCGCCTTCATCCAGGCGGGGCTGAGCGTGCCCAAGGCACGCGTGGCCACCAAGCCGACCTACGGGTCGAAACTGCGTCGTCTGGACGCCAAAAAGGGGCGCGCGCAGATCAAGCGCGGGCGCACCACACGCAATTGGGAGTGATTGCTTGAACAACCGAAGTCCGTTGTTGCCGGTGGTTCCGCCGAACATGCCGCAGGTCAAACCGAACCGCTTCCTCCGCTGGCTGGCCCGCTGCACGCTGCGCCTGGGCGGTTGGAAAGTGACCGGCACCCTGCCCGATGTGCCCAAAGTGGTGTTCATCATCGCCCCGCATTCGTCCAACTGGGACGGCTTCTGGGGCATGGCGGCCAAGATCGCGCTGGGCATGCAGGTCAAGGTGCTGGGCAAGGCCTCGCTGTTCTGGTGGCCGCTGGGGCCCCTGCTGCGCAAGCTCGGCGTGATCCCGCTGGACCGCAGCTCGCCGCAGGGCACCGTGGAGCAGGCGGTCAGCCTGATCCGTGGCTCGGACCGCCTGTGGTATGCGATCACCCCGGAAGGCACGCGCAAGGCGGTGCAGCACTGGAAGGCCGGCTTCCTCAAGATCGCGCGCATGGCCGATGTGCCGGTGCTGGCCGCGTACTTCCACTACCCGGAAAAGACCATCGGCATCGGCCCGTTGTTCCATCCCACCGGCAACGACGTGGCCGACATGGCCGCGATCCGCGCGTACTACCGCCCTTGGCAGGGCAAGACCCGCGGCACCGTCTGAGTGCCGCCGGGGGGGCCGTACGGGGTAGCCCCCACGGCCCGCACAGCCACGCGCCACGACCGGCACATGCCGCCTGCGGGCTTTGGGAGTAGGGTGATCGGCTGCGGGATTTTCCGTCCCGCGCCCTCATCCAAGGAGCCCGTTTCATGTCGCGTACCGTAGTTTTGGCCGCTGCCATCAGCCTGGCGCTGGCGGCCTGTTCCGGCAAGGAGTCCACCCCCGTGACCGATACCCAGCCCGCCCCGACGCAGCAGCCGGCCGATGCGTCCGCCAACCCGCTGTTGAGCGCCAGCACGCTGCCGTTCCAGGCGCCGCCGTTCGACAAGATCAAGGACAGTGACTACCTGCCGGCCTTCAACGAAGGCATGAAGCAGCACCTGGCCGAAGTCCGCAAGATCGCCGACAACCCCGAGCCGGCCACCTTCGACAACACCATCGAAGCGCTGGAGCGCAGCGGCGAGACCCTGACCCGCGTCTCGCGCATCTTCTTCGGCCTGGTCCAGGCCGACACCAACGATGCACGCCAGAAGGTGCAGGAAGAAGTCGCCCCGAAGCTGGCCGAGCACCAGGACGAGATCAACCTCGACCCGAAGCTGTTCGCCCGCATCAAGACCATCTACGACCAGCGCGATGCGCTGGGTCTGGACCCGGTGCAGAAGCGCCTGGTCGAGCGTGACTACCAGGAGTTCGTGCGCGCCGGCGCGCAGTTGAACGATGCCGACAAGGCTTCGCTGCGCAAGCTCAACGTGGAAGAAACCACGCTGGCCACGCAGTTCCACACCCGTCTGGTGGCCGCGACCGCCGCCGGTGCCGTGGTGGTCGATGACAAGGCCAAGCTGGCCGGCCTGGATGAGGATGCGATCAACACCGCCGCCGCCGATGCCAAGGCCCGCAACCTCGAGGGCAAGTACCTGCTGCCGCTGCAGAACACCACCCAGCAGCCGGTGCTCGGCTCGCTGAGTGACCGCGAGCAGCGCGCCGCCGTGCTCAAGGCCTCGGAAACCCGTGCTGAAAAGGGCGACGCCAACGACACCCGCGAGACCATCCAGCGCCTGGCCCAGCTGCGCGCGCAGAAGGCCAAGCTGCTTGGCTTCGAGAACTACGCCGCCTACAGCCTGGCCGATCAGATGGCCAAGACCCCGGCCGCCGCGCTCAAGCTGCTGACCGACACCGTGCCGGCCGCGACCGCCAAGGCGCGTGGTGAGATCAGCGAAATGCAGAAGGTGATCGATGCGCAGAAGGGCGGTTTCAAGCTCGCTGCCTCCGATTGGGACTTCTACGCCGAGCAGGTGCGCAAGGCGCAGTACGACCTGGACGAATCGCAGATCAAGCCGTACTTCGAGATGGACAACGTGCTGCAGAACGGCGTCTTCTACGCCGCCACGCAGCTGTACGGCATCACCTTCAAGCCGCGTACCGACATCCCCACCTACCACCCGGACATGAAGGTGTACGAAGTGTTCGACAAGGACGGCACCTCGCTGGCCCTGTTCTACACCGACTACTTCAAGCGTGACAGCAAGTCCGGTGGCGCCTGGATGGATGTGTTCGTCGAACAGGACGGCCTGACCGGTGCCAAGCCGGTGGTCTACAACGTGTGCAACTTCACCAAGCCCGCCGCCGGCCAGCCCGCGCTGCTGAGCTTCGATGACGTGACCACGATGTTCCATGAGTTCGGCCATGCGCTGCACGGCATGTTCTCGAAGGTGAAGTACCCGTCCATCGCCGGTACCAGCACCTCGCGTGACTTCGTCGAGTTCCCCTCGCAGTTCAACGAGCATTGGGCGCTGGACCCGAAGGTCTTCGCCAACTACGCCAAGAACTACAAGACCGGCGAGCCGATGCCGCAGGCGCTGGTCGACAAGATCCTCAAGGCGCGCACCTTCAACCAGGGCTATGCGACCACCGAGTACCTCTCGGCCGCCCTGCTCGACCTGGCCTGGCACACCCAGCCGGCCGACGCCAAGCTGCAGGACGTGGCCCCGTTTGAAGCGGCCGCGCTGAAGAAGTTCAAGGTCGACCTGCCGCAGGTGCCGCCGCGCTACCGCACCAGCTATTTCGATCACATCTGGGGTGGCGGCTATTCGTCCGGCTACTACGCCTACTTCTGGGCCGAAGTGCTGGACCATGACGCCTTCGAGTGGTTCAAGGAGAACGGCGGCCTGACCCCGGAGAACGGCCAGGTGTTCCGCGACAAGATCCTCTCGCGCGGCAACAGCGTGGAGCTGGCCGATCTGTACCGCGAGTTCCGCGGCAAGGATCCGTCGGTGGAGCCGCTGCTGGTCAATCGTGGCCTGAAATAATCGCGGCATCCCGGTAGGTACCGACCGCTGGTCGGTACGCCTGCCACCGGCACACGCTGAAACGAAAACGGCAGGGGAAACCCTGCCGTTTTTTTGGGTTGCTGCTCCGCTGGGCCGGGCGCTGGGCCCCTATGCCCTTTCCGGCGAATGTCCTCCGGCGTCGGCCTGCGGCCGCCCCCTCCCCCTTTATTTCGCCTCCAAGGGCATAGGGGC
>NZ_JBHFHW010000037.1:0-28430 GCF_057333975.1 Stenotrophomonas sp. AGC87 | reverse complement strand
CCCCCCCCCCCCCCCCCCCCCCCCCCCCCCCCCCCCCCCCCGCCCCACCGACCCCGCGCATCACGTCCCCACGTGCACGCCGTCCGCAATCTCACTGCACCCCAGGTGATCCAGCGCGATCTCCAGCGCGTGCATGTAACTCTGCGCGCAGTACCCGCGCGCCACGCCGATGCGCTGGCCCGCATCCGCCGGCAGGCACGCCTCCGGGGCGCGCGCATCGTCGTCGTGCACTTCCACATAGGCGTTGTGCAGATGCGGCAGCAGGCGCTGCAGGCGCGCGCTGTCCACGCATGCACCGGGATCGAGCAGGGTGACTTCGCCGCGGCTGTGATCGGCCACGCGCAGCGCATCCAGCAGTTCCTGCTCCGAGCCGCACGCGCGGATCGCCACCGTGGTGCCCGCATCGATCGCACGGTGCACCAGGGATTTGAGAACGAGCGGAGGCAGCGGCTGCGCGGTACGGATCAGCTGCCCGGCCGCTTCCGGCCCACGGATGATGAAGATCGACATGGCTCAGCCCTCCACGGCCTGCAGGCGATGGGCGGCGATCGCCAACGACAGGCGACACGCGTCCTGGCGGCCGCTGCTGCACACCACCCGCGCGGCCGGGGCATGCTGCGGATGCAGGTGCTCGTCCAGCGCATCGTCGTCGTTGCTGGCCATCTCGATGTACGGCACCGGCAGGTCCTCCAGCGCGGTGCGCAGCGCCTGGCCATAACGGGCCCACTGTGGCGCATCGACCGCCGCGGTGGCGATCAGGACCAGTGCCGGGCGGCTGCGCTGGGCACGCTGCAGGCAGCGCACCAGCGCCGGCAGGGAGTCGCAGTCGCGGCAGGCCAGGCGGTGCCCGGCGACCCGCGCAGGCAGCGGCGACGCGTCCGGTACGGCGTTCGACGGTTTGTGCCGGATCAGCAGGATGGTCATGGAACGTCTCTTCGAAGCGCCCTTCGGCGCGGTGTCGCCACGATGCGGCCGCGCCCCGTAAAACCGCGATGCCGACCGGGCGGCCCCTGCGTAAACAGTGCGTAGCTTTTTCAGCGCGGGCCAGGGAACTTGCCCGCCGTCCGTCCGGTCACAGCCACACCCTCCCTGGAGCGCCCGTATGGACACCCCCGCCGCCGCCTCAGCCCCCACCGACCACCGCCTGCTGCGCTGGCTGAAGAAGGAAGCCTTGCCGCTGCTGGTGATGCTCGGCCTGCTCGCTGCGGCGCGCGACACCTTGGCCAATCACTACCAGGTGCCCAGCGGTTCGATGCAGCACACTCTGATGCCGGGTGACCGGGTAGTGGTGGACATGCGCGCCTACGGCGTGCGCCTGCCGTTCACCTCGGTGGAGCTGCTGCACACCGGCCAGCCGCAGCGCGGTGACGTGGCGGTGTTCGATTCGCCGCAGGACGGCACCCGCCTGATCAAGCGCATCGCTGCGGTCGGCGGGGATCGGGTCGAGCTGCACGACGGCCACCTGAGCATCAACGGCCATCCGCTGGCCCAGGCCGGGGTCGGTGAGATCGAAGACTTCGGCCAGCATCTGGCCCAGCTGGATCTGGGCCAGGGGGGTGGACCGGACATCACTGGGCTGACCGTCCCGACGGGCGAGGTGCTGATGCTCGGCGACCACCGCGGCAACAGTGCCGACGGCCGCTTCTTCGGGCTCGTCCAGGCCAGCGCGCTGTACGGCAAGGCCTCGCACGTCTACTACCGGCGCGGCGAAGGCCTGACCTGGCAGGCGCTGTAATGTCCGTCGCGACCTGAATCGATATCTGATTCGTCTCAATCAAGACCTATCAGGTTATGGATCGACCTGCCGGCGCTGCCTATCCTGAGCGCTGACTCCTCGCTCCGGCTCGTCCACGCGGGCCTTATCGGCATGAATGGCGACATCGCCGCGGTCCCCGACCGCAGCCCCCCGACTACCACCACAGCTCCGGCCGGTGACCAGATCCAGCAGGGCTCCCCGGCCTTCCGGCGCACCGCGGCCGCGCTGTTCCTGGCCGGCTTCTCCACCTTCGGGCTGCTCTACACGGTGCAGCCGCTGCTGCCCGAATTCAGTCGCCACTTCGGCGTCTCCGCAGCCAACAGTGCGCTGACCCTGTCGCTGAGCACCGGTCTGCTGGCGGTCTCCATGCTGATCGCGGGATTGATCTCCGACCGCATCGGGCGCCGCAGCGTAATGGTCGCCGCGCTGCTGGCGTCCAGCGTGTTGTCCGTCGCCACCGCGATGGTGGATGACTGGACCACGCTGCTGGTGCTGCGCACGCTGCTCGGCATCGCGCTCAGTGGTGTACCGGCGGTAGGCATGACCTACCTCGCCGAGGAAATGGACAGCCGCGCGCTGGGCCTGGCGATGGGCCTGTACATCGGCGGCAACGCGATCGGCGGCATGAGCGGCCGTCTCATTGCGGGCATCGTGGCCGACCATTGGGGCTGGCGCTGGGGTATCGGCGTGGTCTCGTTGATTGCGCTGCTCAGTACCGTGCTGCTGTGGATCCAGCTGCCGCCGTCACGCCACTTCCAGAGCCGCCGTGGCGGCCTGCGCGAATTGCCTTCGCGCTGGCGCAGCCTGTTCGGCGATCCGGGCTTGCCGTGGCTGTTCGCCACCGCCTTCGTGTTGATGGGCGTGTTCGTCACCCTCTACAACTACCTCGGCTTCCACCTGCTCGCGCCGCCGTATGGCCTCAGCCAGACCGTGGTCGGTCTGATCTTCAGCGTGTACCTGGTCGGCACCTTCAGCTCGGCCTGGATGGGGCAGCAGGCCAATCGCCATGGCCGCAGCCGCGTGCTGGCGATCTGCTACGGGCTGATCGCGCTGGGCATCGTGCTGCTGGCACTGCCATGGCTGGGCTGCATGGCGGCCGGCATCGCGCTGGTGACGTTCGGCTTCTTCGGCGGCCACTCGGTGGCCAGCAGCTGGGTCGGCAGCCGCGCTGGTGCGATGCGCGCCGAAGCGTCCGCCCTGTATCTGTTCGCCTACTACCTGGGCTCCAGCGTGGCCGGCGTGCTCGGCGGTGTGTTCTACACGCAGTGGGACTGGCTGGGCGTGTGCGGTTTCGTCGGCGTACTGACCGTGGCCGGTGGCGTGATCGCCTGGCGTCTGGGCCAGCGCGTGCAACCGGCCATCGCAGCGCTCGCGCTCAGCCGCTGACACCCTGCAGCAGCCGGGTGAAGTGACCGATCAGCGGCGACGCTGGGCCGCGGCGGCAGGCCACGTGCACTTCCGAACTGGCCGCACGATCACTGAGTGCGACGAAGCGCGCGCCGTCCACCTGGATATGGCTGCACGAGGCGGGTAGCACCGTTACCCCCAACCCTGAGGCCGCCAGGCTGATCAGTGTCGAGGCTTCCCCGGCTTCCTGCACGATGCGCGGGGTGAAGCCGGCACTCCGGCACAACGCGATGAAGTGATCGTGGATGCCCGCACCCACCTCGCGCAGGAAACCGACGAACGGCTCATGCGCGAACAGCCGCAGTGCCACCGCTGCATCGGCCGGCAGATCACGCACCAGCGGATGCTGGTCGTGCACCACCAGCGCGAGTGGATCACTGAACAATTTGCGCGACATCAGCGGCGCGGGCAGGGCACGTTTGCGGATCAACCCGACATCCAGTTCGCCGGCCATCAGCGCATCGATCTGCTGCAGGGTGTTCATCTCGCGCAGCGTCAACTGCACCTGTGGGAATTGCTGGCGGTAGGCGAAGATCGCGCGCGGAATCTGCGTGGACAGCGGCGTGGCCCGGGTCAGCCCGATGCGCAGTTCGCCGGTTTCCCCGCGCTGCGCGCGCTGGGTGAGGTCGATCGCGGTCTCCACCCGGGCCAGCACTTCACGCGCCTGCTCCTGCAGCACGCGACCGGCATCGGTCAGTTCCACGCGGCGGTTCGCGCGCAGGAACAGCCGCGCGCCGAGCAGCGATTCCAGTTGACGGATCTGCTGGCTGAGCGGTGGCTGCGACATGCCCAGCCGCTCGGCCGCCCGACCGAAGTGCAGTGTCTCGGCGACGGCCAGAAAGTAGCGCAGGTGGCGGAGTTCGATGGACATGGGGCGTGCGTCAGCGCTCGGAATGACCACTTTCATCATAGCTGCGCGGACTGAACAGGTCCGGCTGGATCAGCTCGATGAAGGCCCGCGCCTGCGGTGACAGGAACCGCCCACGCCGCACGATCACCCCATAACTGCGCTCCGGGAACCACGCACTCATCGAGCGCGTCACCAGCTTCTCGCGATCAGCATCGTGGAGGCAGAGCGCCGGCACGATCGAGATGCCCATGCCCATCGCCACGTACTGCTTGATCACTTCCCAGCCGCCCACCTCCAGCGCCACGGTGTAGGGCAGCCGATGCCGCTGGAACACCTGGTCCACCAGCCGGTAGGTGATCTGGCGCTTGGGCGGCAGCACCAGCGGGTACTGCGAGATCGCCTCCAGGCTCAGTTCGCCGTGCGCCAGCGGGTGCTCGGGCGGGGCGATCAGCACCTGCTCGAAGCGGTAGGCCGGGGCGTAGCTGAGGTCGGCCGGCACGTCGGTCATCGAGCCCACCGCCAGGTCCGCCGCATCGCTGCGCAGCAGATCGGTGCCGTCGGCGCTGATCGCGTTGTGCAGGGTCAGGCGGACATCCGGGTGGCGCTGGCGGAAGCGCTCCACGATGCGCGGCAGCAGGTACAGGATGGTCGAGCTGTTGGCCGCGATGTTGAGCTCGCCGGCGTCCAACCCTTTGACCTTGTCGCGGAAGCTGGCCTCCAGCCCGTCAAGGTTCTCCACCAGCGGCAGCGCCATCTCGTACAGCAGCTGGCCTTCACGGCTGGGCACCAGGCGGCGGCCGCTGCGCTCGAACAGATTGACCCCGAGTTCGCGCTCCAGGGCCTGCAACTGCTGGCTGATGGCCGGCTGGCTGACGAACAAAGCCTCAGCTGCCCGTGAGACTGAGCCCAGGCGGACCGTCTGGCAGAACGCCCGCAGCGGCTTGAGCCGATCGGATTTATAGGAAAACCGGGGACTTGGCGTGCGCGGCGTGGTCATGGTGTCATGAGTATAAGCACACCTTATGTAAGCCATTGCAATAACTGCTTTGTCAAATATCGGCGCGGCGGCGCACGGTGGAGCTCAACCGCACCGCAGGAGCCCGCCATGTCCGCCGTCGCTTACGCCACCGCCCAGCCCACCCCCGCCGATGCACCGGCCACCCCCGGCATTGCCCTGACCACCCAGCTGGCCGGCCAGTCCGCGCTGCTGCCAGCGGGGGTACTGGCGCTGCTGGTGTCGCTGCACCGGGCGGTGGAGCCGGAGCGTCAGCGCCGGCTGCAGGCACGGGTGGCCCGCCAGGCCTTCTTCGATGGCGGCGGCCTGCCGGACTTCCGTGCCGATACCGCCGAGATCCGCAGCGGCGACTGGCAGGTCGCCCCGCTGCCGGAGGCGCTGCAGGACCGCCGGGTGGAGATCACCGGCCCGACCGACCCGAAGATGGTCATCAACGCGCTGAACTCCGGCGCCAAGGTGTTCATGGCCGACTTCGAGGATTCCACCGCCCCGGCCTGGCGCAACCTGCTGGCCGGCCAGCAGGCGCTGATCGGCGCGGTGCGTGGCGATCTGACCTACACCGGCCCGTCCGTGGATGGGAAGCCGGGCAAGCAGTACACCCTGCGTCCGTTCAACGAGCAGGCCGTGCTGATCGTGCGCCCGCGTGGCTGGCACCTGGATGAGAAGCACGTGCGCATTGATGGCCAGCCGATCGCCGGTGGCCTGTTCGATGCGGCGGTGTTCGCCTTCCACAATGCCCGCACCCTGATGTGCAAGCAGCGTGGCCCGTACTTCTACCTGCCCAAGCTGCAGAGCATGGAAGAGGCGGCGCTGTGGGAGACCGCGCTGTCGCACATCGAGGGCATGCTCGGCCTGCCGCACGGGCAGATCAAGGTCACGGTGCTGATCGAAACGCTGCCGGCAGTGTTCGAGATGGACGAGATCCTGCATGCGCTGCGCGACCGCATCGTCGGCCTGAACTGTGGCCGCTGGGATTACATTTTTTCCTACATCAAGACCTTCCGCCGCCACGCCGACAAGGTGCTGCCCGAGCGCGGCCAGGTGACGATGACCCAGCCGTTCCTGAAGGCGTATTCGGAGCTGCTGATCCGCACCTGCCATCGCCGTGGCGCGCATGCGATGGGTGGCATGGCCGCGCAGATTCCGATCAACCATGACGCGGCCGCCAACGAGCAGGCGATGGCGCGGGTGCGGGCGGACAAGCTGCGCGAAGTCACCGCCGGCCATGACGGGACCTGGGTCGCCCACCCCGCGCTGATCCCGGTCGCGCAGGCGATCTTCGACGAACACATGCCCGGACCGAACCAGCACCGCGTGCTGCGCAACGATGTGCAGGTGGGCCGCGATGATCTGATCGCCGCGCCCACCGGCACCATCACCCGCGCCGGTTTCGAGGGCAACGTCGAGGTCTGTGTGCGCTACCTGGCCGCCTGGCTGGACGGCAACGGCTGCGTGCCGATCCACCACCTGATGGAAGACGCGGCCACCGCCGAGATCAGCCGCAGCCAGCTGTGGCAGTGGCTGCATACCCCCGGCCAGCACCTGGACGACGGCACCGCCATCGACCTGGCCCTGCTCGACGCCACCCTGGCCCAGCTGCCGGCGCGGCTGGGCGATACCGCCGCGCTGCCCGGCAGCGCCCGCATCCCCGAGTCCATCGCGCTGCTGGCCGCGCTCAGCCGCCGCGATGAGCTCACCGACTTCCTGACCCTGCCCGCCTACGACCGTCTCGACTGAGCGCCATCCATCCACCTGCCGTAACCGCATCCGTTCCCTTTGGAGATTCGACATGAGCACCCTGCAGACCGCCGAACAGATCCAGCACGCTTGGAACACCGACCCGCGCTGGGCCGGGATCACCCGCAACTACACCGCCGCCGATGTGGTGCGCCTGCGTGGCACCGTGCACGTGGAGCACTCGCTGGCGCGGCTGGGCGCGGAGAAGCTGTGGACGTACCTGCAGGAAAAGGACTTCGTCAACGCGCTCGGCGCGCTGACCGGCAACCAGGCCATGCAGCAGGTCAAGGCCGGCTTGAACGCGATCTACCTGTCCGGTTGGCAGGTTGCCGCCGATGCCAACCTGGCCGGCCAGATGTATCCGGACCAGTCGCTGTACCCGGCCGATTCGGTGCCGGCGGTGGTCAAGCGCATCAACAACACCCTGCTGCGTGCTGATCAGCTGCACCATGCCGAGGGCAAGGATGACATCGACTTCCTGCAGCCGATCGTGGCCGATGCCGAAGCCGGTTTCGGCGGCGTGCTCAACGCCTTCGAACTGATGAAGGCGATGATCGAGGCCGGCGCGGCGGGCGTGCACTTCGAGGATCAGCTGGCCTCGGTGAAGAAGTGCGGGCACATGGGCGGCAAGGTGCTGGTGCCGACCCGCGAGGCGATCGAGAAGCTCAACGCCGCCCGCCTGGCCGCCGACGTGATGGGCGTGCCGACTCTGCTGGTGGCCCGTACCGATGCCGAAGCCGCCGACCTGCTGACCAGCGATGTGGATGGCAACGACCAGCCGTTCACCACCGGCGAACGCACCGTGGAAGGCTTCTACAAGACCCGCAACGGCCTGGAGCAGGCGATCAGCCGCGGCTTGGCCTATGCGCCCTATGCCGACCTGATCTGGTGCGAGACCGGCAAGCCCGACCTGGAGTTCGCGCGCAAGTTCGCCGAGGCGATCCATGCGAAGTTCCCCGGCAAGCTGCTGGCCTACAACTGTTCGCCCAGCTTCAACTGGAAGAAGAACCTGGACGACGCCACCATCGCGACCTTCCAGAAGGAGATCGCCAAATACGGCTACAAGTTCCAGTTCATCACCCTGGCCGGCTTCCACGCCCTGAACTACTCGATGTTCAATCTGGCCCACGGCTACGCGCGCCGCCAGATGAGTGCCTTCGTGGAGCTGCAGGAGGCCGAGTTCGCCGCCGCCGACCGCGGCTTCACCGCGGTCAAGCACCAGCGCGAGGTCGGCACCGGCTACTTCGACGCGGTGACCCAGGCGATCCAGCAGGGCCAATCCTCGACCACCGCGCTGAGCGGGTCCACCGAGGAAGAGCAGTTCAACGCCGAACGCGCGGCCTGACCCCGACTGGGCAGGGGGCCAGGGAGGGCCAGAAGGGCGGTCAGTCGGGGGACTGGCCGCCCTTTACCCGTGCCGGACCCCGGTCTTCACGGGATCAAAGCCAGCAGAACGTGCACCGTTTCACGATTTTGGGGCGTAAAAGTCGGAAATGGGATAGGGCGCACAGTTTTGAGGAGTGCTATCCTCCATCGCTCACCAGGGGACGCTGGGAAGCGGGTGTTCGGAAATGACCGGCAAGGGTGCGGCGGCGATCATGTGCGAACAGGAACCAGACATCGACCGCAAGGCGATGGCTGAGATCGTGCACGCCATCCTGAGCAATGGCGAGTCCGCATTGTTCTCCGAATTCGGACGGCAACGCAAGCTGCCCTCAGGCACGCATCTATTCCACCGCGGCCACGCCGGCAACACGATGTACGTGATCGTCAGCGGCTGCATCGAACTGGACTTCGGCGAAGACCTCGTCGTGAAGTCACTCGGTCCCAATGAATTCTTCGGCGAGCTGGGCCTGCTGATCGGCGATCACCAGCGCACGGCCGGTGCGCGTGCGGTCGAGGACAGCATCGTGCTGGAACTGGACCACGACGATTTCCAGCGTCTGGTCGACCGCGACCCCGGTCTGCTGGCCTACTTCCTGCGCCGCACGATCATGCGGGTGGTGAGCAACGAGCAGGTGCTGATCCGCCAGCTGCGCCGCCGCAACCACGATCTCGAAACCGCGCTGGACAACCTCTACGTCACCACCCACCAGCTCACCCACACCCGCGAGCTGGTGCGCACCGACGAGCTGACCGGCCTGCACAACCGGCGTGGCCTCGCGCTCTACCTGCAGGACTGCCGTGCGCAGGAAAACAGCGCGCCGCAGGGCCTGCTGCTGATCGACTGCGACCAGTTCAAGCAGGTCAACGATGTGCACGGCCACCAGGCCGGCGACCGCGTGCTGCAGAGCGTGGCCAACATCCTGCGCTCGGTGGCCACCGAGCCGGACGTGGCCTGCCGGCTGGGCGGCGACGAATTCTGCCTGCTGCTGCGCAGCGCCGACCAGGACAGCCTGCAGCACGCCGCCGAGTTCATTCTCAGCGCGGTGCATGGCCTGATCGGCCGTGCCCACGGCGTGCCGCATGTGTGCCCGGTCAGCATCGGGGTCTGTCTGATCGACCCGCAGACCGACTGGAGCGAGTGGTACGCCCGCGCCGACAACGCGCTGTACCAGGCCAAACGGCTGGGCGGCAACCGATTGCACTGGTCGCGATCAGCGACCGCCACACCCTGATCGGGAGATCGGCATGAACGGCGACAACGGAACGTCGACCCAGGCCCCGCAGATGCGGGCGCTGTTGTTCACCGATCTGTGCGACTCGCTGATCCTGGTGGAGCGCATCGGTGATGCGGCGGCGGCGGAGTTGTTCCAGGAGCATGACCGGCTGGTGCTGGTGTTGCAGCAGCAGTGGAATGGTCGCCTGATCGATCGCTCCGATGGCCTGCTGCTGCTGTTCGAGCGGGCCATCGATGGTCTCGGCTTTGCGCTGGACTACCAGCGCGGCCTGCTGGAGATCGGCAAGCAGCGTGACATCGTGCTGCGTGCCCGCGCGGGGCTGCATGTCGGCGAAGTGCTGACGTGGGAAAACAGCCCCGAGGCGATCAAGGTCGGGGCTAAATCGCTGGAGGTCGAAGGCCTGGCCAAGCCGATGGCTGCACGCCTGATGACCCTGGCCCGGCCCGGGCAGATACTGCTCTCGGCGGTGGCTGAATCGTTGACCCATCGCGCGGTGGGCGAGCTGGGGGAGCGTGGCGAGCGACTGGTGTGGAAATCGCACGGCGGCTGGCGGTTCAAGGGCATGCCCGGTCGCCAGGACATCCATGAAGTGGGCGAGCGGGACTTTGCGCCGCTGCGTGCCCCACGCGGCAGCCCCAAGGCCCGCCGTGCCGTGCCGCTGTGGCGCCGGCCGATGACACTGCTGGCCGAGGTGGCGCTGGTGGCAGGCATGGTCTTCGGCACCTGGGCTTTTCTACGCCCGACGCCGGCCATTGCCTTCGGCGAACGTGACTGGGTGGTACTGGGCAACCTCCATAACCTGACCGGCAATGCACTGCTGGACGACAGTCTTCAACAGGCGTTCCGCATTTCTCTGGAGCAGTCGCGTTACGTCAACGTGCTCAGCGACATGAAGGTGCAGGAAACGCTGGAGCGGATGCGTCGCGAAGGTGGAGCGCTGGACCGCGACGCGGCGATCGAGGTCGCGCTGCGTGAGGGCGCCAGAGCCGTGATCGTACCCACCGTGGCCGAAGTGCATGGGCGGCTGCGTGTTTCACTGGAACTGATCGATCCCAACACCGGCAATACGGCGTGGTCCGACCATGCCGATGGCCGCGGCATGGAATCCCTGCTGGGATCCACCGATGACGTCGTGGCTCAGATGCGCGCGGAGCTAGGCGAGGCCATGCATGACATCTCGCGGGACTCGATGCCCCTGCCCAAGGTGGCGACGGCCAGCCTGGATGCGCTGCATGCCTACGCGATGGGCGTCAAAGCATACGGCGATGGACGCTATGACGACGCGCAGCGGTTTTTCGGGCAGGCGGTGCGTTTCGATCCGGACTTCGCGTTCGCCTACCTGGCACAGCTGCGCATCCAGTGGGGCCGGGGCAATCCCGAGGGGGCCCGACAATCGCTGGCCGCGGCAAAACGCGCCGCCGGTCGCTTGTCAGGGCGGGATCGGCTGTACATGGACGCCTGGGATGCCGATCTCAACGGCGCCGGAACACTCGCCACGGCCGAAAAGTGGAAGCTCTTGGGCGATCTCTATCCCGATTACCACGGCGCCCATGCCAACTACGCCTGGTCCATGCTGAGCGTGGGGCGATATAGCGAGTCCGAGCAGGCTGCACGCAAGGCCGCTGTCGCACAGAACCCGTTGCAGGCCATGGCGTTGCAGGCGCTCGGTCGCGCCGAGCTGGCGCAGAATCACGCCGATGCGGCACTGCGCAGCTATCGTCAATCCGCACGGATCGGTCAATGGTCAGTGAACCGCCACATGGTCGCCGCGCTCGCCGCTCATGGAGACCTGGTGGGCGCCCAGCGCATGCTTGCCGCCGCTCGGAAGGATGATCTTGCCATGCACCTGGAGGGCACCGCCGTCGCGCTGGACGCGGGTGAGCCGGCGGCGGCACTGCGGGCCAATGCAGCTGCGCTGCGCCACTGTGGTGACAATGCGCGGATCTGCGGAATGTTCCAGGCGCAGTCCCTTTCGCTGGCCAGCATTGCCGTGCGAAAGGCCGGCGCACACGAATATGAGCAGCTTATCGCCACCATGATCGCGCAGGCGGCCGATCCTGCGGCAGGCGAGCGGGGAGAGTGGCTGTACATGGCCGCTGCCTCGGCCTATCTCGCGCAACGCGCAGAGCTCTATGACGTGGCACGTCGCCAGTTGCCGCATCTGCAGCGACTTGCCAAGGCGCTGGATGACCCGCGTGGAACGCAGATGGTGGCGGTGCTGGTGGCCAATCAGGATCGCGTGGATGGCCGGGCTGCGGAATCGGTGCAGCGCTTGCGCACGCTCATCGACGGCGGCGAGTTGTTCCAGGTCCACGTCGCCCTGCAGGACAGCCTGGTGGCCGCCGGGGACCAGGTGGCTGCCGCCGCCGAGCAACGCTGGCTGGCGACACAGCGCGGCAGGGCCTACGCGGAGAACGCCGGTTCCTATCTCCTGCAGGCGCTGAATGTCCATGACAGCCGAGCCGCGCAACGACGTCTGGACGCGACGTCGTTGCAGTAATCGCCAGATTTCAGGGCTGCGGCTTGCGCTGCAGTTGCGAGTCGATGTCACCGCTGACGAAACAGTGCGGAAAGCTGAAGGAACTGGTGGCGGTCAGGTGGGCAAGCAGGCGCGTGCGAGCGGCCTGGAATTCTTCCTTGCTGGCCAGCGGACCTCCTGATTCGCAATCGCACGATGCCGCGCCCGCCTCGGCGCTGATGGTCGCCAACGCGGCAGCGGGATCGGCCTGGAACAGGGTACGGAACGCGTCGTCGCTGCTGAGCAGATCCAGCAGCTGTACGGCATCGTTGGAGGAAAGCGGCGGAGAAGTGCTGGTCATGTGGCATGTCTCGGAGATAGCGGAGGGAAGGAGGGGGCGTACGCGCAGGCCGGGGTATGACGTTACATCCGCGATCGATAGCGGCCGGCCCGTGAAGCGCTTGAGTCGTTCGGTGATCATCGGTCTTCATCTTTGGCGATCCCGGCCGACACACTGGAACACGCGATGCTTCCCTTTCTGGCTGCCCATGCACGATACCCTCCACCTGCGCCGATGCCGCACCCTCTACCTCGAGCCCCGACAGCAGACCTCATTCGATCTGCGCGCGCTGGTATCCGGTGGCACGGGCATGACCCTGCGCAGTGTCTGGACGGCGCTGGCACCGCACCTGCCGGCGCCGGTCGAGCTCACTGAGTCACAGGTGCTGCTGCTGGGACGTCTCGACCCGGAGCGATGGAAGCCATGGCCCGCCGGGGAAGATGACAACGATCTTCGCTACCTGCTGACGCATGGGCTGGTCCAGGCACAGGGAGCAGATCGCGACGCGTTGGCTCAACGTGAAGCGCAGCTGCGGCAGGTGCCGTGGTGGGGACCTGCCGCGATGCTCCATTGGCAGGGCCGCTGGCAGGGCGAGGACAGCGTGAAAGCCCTGGAATCGGCGGGGCTGCACACAGCGGCGGGGCTGCGCGCACACCTTGGACCGCCACCGCCTGCGTTGGCTCCCCATGCCGGAGAACCTCGCCGCCTGCCACGCCAGCCCGAGGAGGCGTTCGACCGCAGCCTGCGCGAGCGCAGCACCTGCCGCAACTTCGATACGGCGCAGCCGCTGCCGCTGGCCGAGCTATCACGACTGCTGCAGCGCACCCTGGCTGAAACAGGACGGCAGGTAGTCGAAGAAGACGCGGTGTTTCTCAAAAAGAACGTACCGTCCGCCGGGGGCCTGCATCCCACCGAAGCGTATTTGCTGGTGCAGCATGTCGAGGGTCTCCAGGCGGGTCTGTATCACTACGATCCTGCCTCGCACGGCGTGTCCGCCCTGCCTTCCGATGCGCGGTCCATGGCAGAGCTGGCGGCGTTGTTCACCGCAGGCCAACACTGGTTTGCCGATGCGCCGGTGCTGATCGTGCTGGCACCCCGGTTCGCCCGCACCTACTGGAAGTACCGCCACCATGCCAAGGCCTACCGCGCGGTGATCCTGGATGTTGGTCACATCTCGCAGCTGCTCCTGACCTGCGCGACCGAACAGGGCCTGGGGGCCTTTGTTACGGCCGCGATCAACGAACAGGATATCGAGCAGGTGCTCGGCATGGACCCCATGCAGCTCAGTCCGCTCGCCGTGTGTGGCGTAGGCTGGCGGGCACAGCAGATGTCGACCTCGGAGTTCGACCCCGGCGGCCAGGTGTGGACGCCGGTACTCACTGCCGAGCCGCCATCCGGGTGACTCACCCCGCCTCGAAATCCACCAGCACCGCTCCATCACCCACCTGATCCCCGGCCTTGACCCGGTAACCCTGCACGGTGCCATCGGCCGGTGCCTGCAGCGTGTGCTCCATCTTCATCGCCTCCAGCACCAGCAACGGCGCGCCGCGTTTGACCGCCGTGCCCGGTGCCACCAGTGTGGCAACGATACGGCCCGGCATCGGCGCGACCAGGCTGCCGGCATCGGCGACGGACTGGTCCGCTTCGCTGACCGGATCATGCAGGGTGAAGCGCTGCACGCCCTCGCTGCCGAACAGGTACAGCTCATTGCCATCACGGATGACGGTGGCACGGTGCAGCTGCTCGCCGATCTGCACGCGCAGCGCATCACCGGCCAAGCGGCCGCTGCCCTGCAGCGCGTTGCCCTCCATGTGCACGGTCCACTGTTCGCCCGCGCCCTGCACGGCCACGCTGCGCTGTGCACCCCGGTGCTCCAGCGTCAGCGCGCGTGCGGCGGCCGCGCCAAGGCGCCAGCCGTCCTGGGCCTGCCACGGTGAGTGCGGGTCACGCGGATCACGGCTGGCGGCTTCGCTGGTGGCTACGCCGGCGATCGCGGCCAGCGCCCAGAGTGCAGGATCGCTGTCGCCGTCGTTCGGGGCCAGGGCGGCCTGCTCGCGCTCGATCAGCGCGGTGTCCAGCTTGGCCTGGGCGAACGAATCGGTCATCACCAAGCGGCGCAGGAACGCGGCATTGGTGGTCACGCCGACCACTTCGCACTCGGCCAACGCCTGCTGCATGCGGCGCAGCGCGGCGTCGCGGTCGACGTCCCAGACGATCAGCTTGGCAATCATCGGGTCGTAGAACGGGGTGATCGCATCGCCCTGTTCGACTCCGGCGTCCACGCGCACGTGCGCGGTGTTGGCCGGCAGGCGCAGGTGGCGCAGGGTGCCGGTAGAGGGCAGGAAACCGCGGTCGGCGTCTTCGGCGTACAGGCGGGCTTCCAGTGCATGCCCGCGGATCTGCAGCTGATCCTGCTGCAGCGGCAGCGGTTCACCGCTGGCCACGCGCAGCTGCCACTCGACCAGGTCGGTGCCGGTGATGCACTCGGTGACCGGGTGCTCCACCTGCAGGCGGGTGTTCATTTCCATGAAGTAGAAATCGCCATCCGGCCCGGCGATGAACTCCACCGTGCCCGCGCCGACGTAGTTGACCGCGCGCGCGGCATCGACGGCGGCCTTGCCCATCGCGGCGCGGCGCTCGGGCGTCATGCCGGGCGCGGGCGCTTCTTCGAGCACCTTCTGATGGCGGCGCTGCACCGAGCAGTCGCGCTCGAACAGGTACACCACGTTGCCGTGGCTGTCGCCGAACACCTGGATCTCGATGTGGCGCGGACGCTCGACATACTTCTCCACCAGCACGTGTGCGTTGCCGAACGCGGACTGCGCTTCGCGCTGGCAGCTGGCCAGCGCCTCGGTGAAGGTCGCGCTGTCATCCACGCGGCGCATGCCCTTGCCACCGCCGCCGGCGCTGGCCTTGATCAACACCGGGTAGCCGATGCTGTCGGCCTGCTTGCGCAGGAACTCGGGGATCTGTTCGTCGCCGTGGTAGCCCGGGGTGAGCGGCACGCCGGCCTGCTGCATCAGCGCCTTGGCCGCGCTCTTGTCGCCCATCGCGCGGATCGCCGCAGCGGAGGGGCCGATGAACACGATGCCCGCCTCGGCGCAGGCCTGCGCGAAGCCGGCGTTCTCCGAGAGGAAGCCGTAGCCGGGATGGATCGCCTGCGCGCCGGTGCGGCGGGCGGCCTCCAGAATGGCGTCGCCGCGCAGGTAGCTCTCACGCGCCGGCGCCGGGCCGATCGCGATGGCCTCGTCGGCCAGGCGCACGTGGCGCGCGTTGCGGTCGGCGTCGGAGTACACCGCCACGGTGGCGATGCCCAGGCGCTGGCAGGTAGCGATGACGCGGCAGGCGATTTCGCCACGGTTGGCGATCAGGATCTTGGTGAACATGGTGGTCTCGTTGCGCGGGCCAGGGGCGGCGGTGCCAGGCGGCACCGCCTGTGCATTACATGCGGAACACACCGAAGTCGGTCTTCTTCGCCGGGGCGTTGAGGCTGGCCGACAGCGCCAGGCCCAGCACACGACGGGTGTCGGCCGGATCGATCACGCCGTCATCCCAGAGGCGGGCGCTGGCGTAGTACGGGTGGCCCTGCGATTCGAACTGCTCGCGGATCGGCGACTTGAAGCCGTCTTCTTCCTGGGCCGACCACTGCCCGCCCTTGGCTTCGATGCCATCGCGCTTGACCGTGGCCAGCACGCTGGCGGCCTGCTCGCCGCCCATCACGCCGATGCGCGCGTTCGGCCACATCCACAGGAAGTTGGGCGAATAGGCGCGGCCGCACATGCCGTAGTTGCCGGCACCGAACGAGCCGCCGATCACCACGGTGAACTTGGGCACCTTGGCGCAGGCCACGGCCATGACCAGCTTGGCCCCGTCCTTGGCGATGCCGCCGTGCTCGTACTTGCGGCCGACCATGAAGCCGGTGATGTTCTGCAGGAATACCAGCGGAATGCCGCGCTGCGTGCACAGTTCGATGAAGTGCGCGCCCTTCAGCGCGGACTCGGAGAACAGGATGCCGTTGTTGGCGATGATGCCCACCGGGTAGCCATGCAGGTGCGCGAAGCCGGTGACCAGGGTGTTGCCGTAGCGCGGCTTGAACTCATCAAAGCGCGAATCGTCGACCAGGCGCAGGATCACTTCGCGCACGTCATAGGGCTTGCGCGTGTCGGCCGGGATCACGCCATACAGCTCGTGGGCCGGATGCCGCGGTTCCACCGGGGCCTGCACCGCCAGCGCCGGTTCGGGCTTGCGCCAGTTGAGCTGGGCGATGATCGCGCGGACCCGGGCCAGCGCCTGCAGGTCGTTGTCGGCCATGTGGTCGGCCACGCCGGAGATGCGCGTATGCACATCGGCACCGCCCAGTTCTTCGGCGGTGACCACTTCACCGGTGGCCGCTTTCACCAGCGGCGGGCCGCCGAGGAAGATGGTGCCCTGCTCGCGCACGATCACTGTTTCATCGCTCATCGCCGGCACGTAGGCGCCACCGGCGGTGCAGCTGCCCATCACGCAGGCGATCTGCGGAATGCCCTGCGCGGACAGGTTGGCCTGGTTGTAGAAGATCCGGCCGAAATGGTCGCGGTCCGGGAACACCTCGTCCTGCAGCGGCAGGAACGCACCGCCGGAATCCACCAGGTAGATGCAGGGCAGGCGGTTCTGTTCGGCCACTTCCTGCGCGCGCAGATGCTTCTTGACCGTCATCGGGTAGTAGGTGCCACCCTTGACCGTGGCATCGTTGGCCACGATCACGCATTCCACGCCCGAGACCCGGCCGATGCCGGCAACCACGCCGGCGCTGGGGATCGGGTCGCCATACATGCCGTGCGCGGCCAGCGGGGCGATTTCCAGGAAGGCGCTGCCCGGGTCGAGCAGGGCATCGATGCGGTCGCGCACCAGCAGCTTGCCGCGTGCGGTGTGCTTGGCGCGTGCCGCTTCGCTGCCACCCAGCGCGGTCTGCGCCAGGGTGGCGCGCAGGTCATCGACCACCGCCTGCAGCGCGGCGCGGTTGGCCTCGAAGGTGTCGCTGCCCGGTTGCAGCTGGGTGCTCAATACGGTCATGGCAGGGCCCTTACTTGGTGCGCTGGAACAGTTCGC
The DNA here is from genome assembly GCF_057333975.1 of Stenotrophomonas sp. AGC87. NCBI lineage: Bacteria > Pseudomonadati > Pseudomonadota > Gammaproteobacteria > Lysobacterales > Lysobacteraceae > Stenotrophomonas > Stenotrophomonas sp. AGC87. Next base: position 11,158 of record NZ_JBHFHW010000037.1, on the reverse strand, counting down.
GGCCGATCAGCATGCGGCGGATCTCCGAGGTGCCGGCGCCGATTTCATACAGCTTGGCATCGCGCCACAACCGCCCGGTCGGGTACTCGTTGATGTAGCCGTTGCCGCCGAGGATCTGGATCGCCTGGCCGGTCAGCCAGGTGGCCTTCTCGGCCGAATACAGGATCGCGCCGGCCGCGTCCTGGCGCGTGGTGCGGCCCTGGTCGCAGGCGCGTGCCACCGCGTAGACATAGGCGCGGCAGGCGTTGAGGCCCACGTACATGTCGGCCAGCTTGGCCTGGATCAGCTGGAAGGTGCCGATCGCCTCACCGAACTGCTTGCGCTCGTGCACGTACGGCATCACCACGTCCATGGCCGCAGCCATCAGGCCGAGCGGACCACCGGAGAGCACCACGCGCTCATAGTCCAGACCGGACATCAGCACCTTGACGCCACCGCCGACCACACCGAGCACGTTGGCTTCGGGTACTTCGCAATCCTGGAAGACCAGCTCGCAGGTGTTGGAGCCGCGCATGCCGAGCTTGTCCAGTTTCTGCGCCGTGGAGAAGCCCTTCATGCCCTTTTCGATCAGGAACGCGGTGATGCCCTTGGCGCCGCCATCCGGATCGGTCTTGGCATAGACCACCAGCACATCGGCATCCGGGCCGTTGGTGATCCACATCTTGTTGCCGTTGAGCACGTAGTGATCACCGCGCTTGTCCGCGCGCAGCTTCATCGAGACCACGTCCGAGCCGGCGCCCGGTTCGCTCATCGCCAGCGCGCCGACCAGCTCGCCGCTGCACAGGCCGGGCAGGTAGCGCTTTTTCTGCTCTTCGTTGCCGTTCTTGCGCAGCTGGTTCACGCACAGGTTCGAGTGCGCACCGTAGGACAGCGCGATGGCACCGGAGGCGCGTGAGATCTCTTCCATCGCCACCACATGCGCGAGGTAGCCCATGCCGCTGCCGCCGTATTCCTCTTCCACGGTCAGGCCGAGCAGGCCCTGCTCGCCGAGCTTGCGCCACAGCGCATTGGGGAACAGATTCTCTTCGTCGGCCTGGGCCGCCAGCGGCGCGATTTCAGCGGAGGCAAAATGGGCCACGCTCTGGCGCAGCAGGTCGATCTCTTCGCCGAGATCGAAGTTCATGGTCGGGACGTGCATGGGCGACTCCGCAACAACAAGGGATGGGACGCGCCGGGAGGGATGGACGGGCTGACAGGGCCGTCCCGCGGGCGATGTGCCCCCAGCGTAGCCGGGTTCGACAAAGAAGTGAACACAAATTCAAAAATTGAACATAGAATCAACAAATGGCCTATAAACGCTCCGCCCTGATGGAAGAACGCCTTGCCGGCGCCCGCGAACGCATCCTGCTGGCGACCCGCGCGCTGGTGGCGGCCGGCGGCTACCGCAATGCCCCGGTGACTGCCGTGGCGGCCGAAGCCGGGGTCTCCACCGGCCTGATCTACCGGCACTTCCCCTCCAAGGCCGAACTGTTCGTGGAGGTGCTGACCGCCGCCGTCGAGCACGAACTGCGCATCTTCGAGGCGATCGCGGCCGAGCCGCTGCCCGCGCCCGAGCGCCTGCGCCGGGCGATCACCGCCTTCGTGCGGCGCGCACTGGCCGGCCCCGGGCTGGCCTATGCCTTCATCGCCGAGCCGGTGGATCCGGAAGTGGAAGCCGAGCGCATCCGCTGCCGCCGTCTGTTCGGCGATGTGTTCCGGCGCATCGTCGCCGATGGCGTGGAGGCAGGCACCTTCCCGCAGCAGGACACCCATGTCGCAGCGGCCTGCATCGTGGGCGCGTTCACCGAGGCGCTGGTCGGCCCGACCGCGCTCAGCCGTGACGCGCACGGTGATGAAGATGCGCTGGTCGAGTCGATCTGTGTTTTCTGTCTGCGAGCCGCTGGCGCCTGAGCCGCGCCGATGCTGCATTGCGACACCCGGCGGTCGCTTGCGCAGCGCCGCCGACGCTGGTCATACTCGGCCGACAAGCCGTGGTCCAACGACTACCAGCCAGGGGTATAGAGAGTGCGGAATTACGACCTCGAGTTCCTGAAACGCTTTTCCATGGTCATCGCGCTGCTGATGGCCATCACACTCGGCCTCATCATCTTTGCGGCCTACCTGCATACCAGCATTCCCCCTGAAGTCTCGCCGATGGCGGCCAAACGTACCGAGCAGCGCATCGCGCCGGCCGGTGCGGTGTACGCCGGCAGCACCGGTGCTGCCGCGCAGGCCGCCGCCCATGCCGCCGCGCTGGTCAAAGCCGCCTCGCAGGTTGCCTACGGCGGTACCACCGACGGCAAGGTGATCTACGACAATCTCTGCACCGCCTGCCATACCAATGGCGTCGGCAAGGCGCCGACGCTGGATCACGGGCATTGGGATGCGCGCATCGCCCAGGGCAAGGACACGCTCTACAAGCACGCGGTGGAGGGCTATACCGGCCCGGACGGTGGCATCATGCCGCCCAAGGGTGGGAATCCGGCGCTGACCGAGGAGCAGATCCATGCCACGGTCGATTGGATGCTCGCCAACCTGAAATGACGGCTTTGCCGGATCAGGCCACCGACGCCGCCGAAGGGCGGCGTTTCACTTTATATGGTTAGCCTTGTCGCACTTCCCTGGAGTCCTGCTTCCGATGCGCCGTACCCCCCTCGTGTTCGCTCTCGCGCTGGCGTTGTCCGGCGCGGTCCATGCCGCTCAGCCGCAGCCCGCCACCTCGCCGCAGGTGCGTCCGGCGCCGACCACGTCGGCCACGGTCACCCTGACCGCGCCGCCGCCCGACTGGCGCACGCTGGATGGCCAGCAGGTCCGCATCGCCGCGCCACTGACCCTGGCCGGTACCGATGGCCTGTCGCGCTTTGGTGAGTTGACCGTGGCCTTTGGTGGTCGCCTGTGGCAGCCGAGCGAAGTGGCCGCACCCGGCACCCCGGAGCACGCCCATGAGGTGGCCGACAACCTGCGTCGCCGGCTGGTGCTGGACGATGGCAGCGACGCCCGCGATCCCGGCCCGGTGGCCTACCTGCCGGCGGCCGCGAACCTGCGCACCGGCATGGTCCTGCGCAAGGTGGAAGGGATCGTCCGCATCGATCCCAAAGGCAACGCCCGCCTGCAGGTGACCCGGCCCCTGAACCTGCCGGCGCTGGAGCGCCCGGCGGTACCGGTGGTGGCCGGGGCCCTGCATGTGGCGGCGTTCAACCTGGAGAACTTCTTCAATGGCGACGGCCAGGGCGGCGGTTACCCGACCCTGCGTGGCGCCCGTACCGTGGCCGAACACCAGGCGCAGAAGACCAAGCTGGTCGCCACCATCAACGCCCTCGGTGCCGATGTCGCGGCGCTGATGGAACTGGAGAACGACGGCTACGGCCCGCAGTCGGCGATCGCCCAGCTGGTTGATGCGCTCAATGCGGACCGGGGCAAGGGGGCCGACTGGCGTTTCATCGACGCGAAGCAGGGCCCGGGTGACAACCCGATCCGGGTCGGCATCATCTATCGCGCGTCGCGCGTGACCCCGGTCGGCGCCCCCGCCGTGCTGGAGAAGGAGCCCTTCGGCGAGCGCAGCCGCGTGCCCCTGGCGCAGGCCTTCCGTGCGGGCAAGGGCGCGCCGTTCGTGGTCGTGGCCAATCACTTCAAATCCAAGGGCTGCTCCGAAGCGACCGGCGCCGATGCCGATCAGAAGGACGGCCAGGCCTGCTGGAATGCCACCCGGGTCGCCTCGGCCACGCTGCTGGACCAGTGGCTGGCGACCGATCCCACCGGTGCGGGTACCCGCGATGCGGTGCTGCTGGGCGACTTCAACGCCTACGCGATGGAAGACCCGATCCGCACCCTGCACGCGGCCGGCTGGCGGGATGCGTTCGCGGTGGCGAAGGTCGAACGGCCTTACAGCTATGTCTACAACGGCATGACCGGCCGGTTGGACCATGCGCTGTTGAGCCCGGGCATGGCCAAGCGCCTGCGCGCGGCGGCAGAGTGGCACATCAATGCCGACGAGGCCGACGATGTCGGCTACCGCGACCGCAACGAAGCGGGCCCGTGGCGCAGCTCGGACCATGATCCGCTGCTGCTGGGGTTTGATCGCTGATTCTGCGGCGTCACCTCATCGCCAGTAGTAGCGTTCGATCCGGAAGGTGGCGCGGCACCCGTTGTCGACCCAGAGGTCGCTCCGATCCTGGCCCCAGTCGCGGCCGTACTCGCAGGGCGAGCGCGAATCCCGGCTGATCAGGTGCACCGTGTCCTTTGCCGAAATCTGTACGTTGCAGCGTTGGAAACGGTGGTCACTACTGTGGCAGCTCACCACCTCTGAATCCGGCCGGCCGCTTCCGACGGGATACGCGGGGGGATAGGTCGGGTAGTGGGATGGTGGCGGGTAGGCCGGCGCAGTGAAATCCGGGAATCCCCCCAGGCTGGCACAGCCGCCCAAGGTCAGGCATGCCAGTAATGTCAGTAGCGGCGCAGAGGGTGGTCGTGTCACAGGAGATTTCCTGGCCAGTGCAGACCCGCGAGTCTATGCAGTGGGGTCAACGACTTGGCAGATGCGAATGTGATCTGCGTCGACGGATCAATCGAAACATCGTGTCGCGACCGCGCAGTTGGTTGCATCAATGAAGCTGTTCGCGGCCTACCACGTTCCCCACGCGATCAACCCGATCGCCACCACGGCCAACCCCAGGCCCACCCGGTTCCACACACTGGTGCGCTCGCCGAAACCGACGATGCCCACCAGCGCGCCCAGCACCACCACGCCGATGTTCATGCCGGCGAACACCACCGCCGGGCTGTCCGGCAGATGCTGGTGGGCGCGTACGTAGAACAGGATGTTGCCGAAGTTGAGCAGGCCGAGCAGGGCGCCGCCGACCCCGTTGCGCCACTGCAGCCGGGCGATCCCGCGCAGGTGGCGCCATAGCTGCAGCGCCAGCATCAGCACGAAGGCCAGACTGAAACTGACCAGAAGTGCCGCCATCGAAGGCGTACCCGACAACGCCACCTTCTTGAGCAGGATGTCGACCAGGGCGTAGCCCACCCACACCGCCAGCAGCCACGGCCAGGCCCGCCCGCCAGTGGGTTCAGCCGCCCCGGCGCGCGGGCGCACGCTGATCCCCAGGATCGCCAGCAGCCCCAGCCCCAGGCCGGCCAGCTTCCAGCCGTTGGCGGTCTCGCCGAACACCAGGAACGCAGCCAGCAGCGAAAGCAGCAGCGACAACCGCTGGGCCACATCGCTGCGCACGATCCCGGCGCGGGTCACCGCGCGGGCCATCATCAGGAAGATCGCCGGCAGCGCCACGGCCAGGCAGAGCAGGGCGGCCCACGGCGCGTGCGGGGTCTGCAGCGAGGCCAGCGAGGGCTGCAGCAGCACCGCGCTGAGCACGCTGGCGACCAGATAATTCCAGGTCACCACCTGCGGCATGTCCAGCCGCTGGCGCGGCGCCAGCTTCAGCAGGACCGACACCAGCACGCTGCAGAGAACGCTGAAAACCAGAAAGTGCATGTACGGATCCGGCGGGGCGGCGGTGAAGCACGCGGAGGGACGGTATTATGACGCCATGCACAATCCCCCATTTCCCCAAGAAAGCGGTGCGCTGACGCTGGACGGACCGGTCGGTCCGCTGGATGTCGTGGTTGATCTGCCCGAGGCCGATGTCGCGGTACAGCCGGTGGTGGCGATCGTCTGCCACCCCCTGTCCACCGAGGGCGGCAGCATGCACAACAAGGTGGTGACCATGGCGGCGCGCTCGCTGCGCGACCTGGGCATCGCCACCGTGCGCTTCAACTTCCGCAGCGTCGGCGATTCGGCCGGTACGTTCGACAACGGCGTGGGCGAGCAGGAGGACCTCAAGGCCGTCGCCGCCTGGGTCCGTGCGCAGCGGCCGGGCCAGGACCTGTGGCTGGCCGGTTTCAGCTTTGGTGCGTACGTCTCGTTGCGCGCCGCGGGCGACCTGCAGCCGACCACGCTGATCTCGATCGCGCCGCCGGCCGGGCGCTGGGACTTTGAGGGTATGCAGCCCCCGGCCCAGTGGCTGGTGATCCAGGGCGAGGAAGACGAGATCGTCGATCCGCAGGCGGTCTATGACTGGCTGGACGGCCTGGACGCACCGCACGAACTGGTGCGCATGCCCGATACCAGCCACTTCTTCCACCGCAAGATCGTCGACCTGCGCGGCGCGCTCATCCACGGCGTCAAGCAGTGGCTGCCCAACCCCGCCCCCGACGCGGCATGAGCGACACCGTGATGACCCCGTCGCAGCGCTACGCCGATGGCGTGGCCCGGGGCGAATGGCAGAACGACCCGGCCCAGCACGCTGCCCTGGCCGAGCTGGACCGCATCCACCTGGCGCTGGTCGACAGCGCGCAGGATGGCTGGCTGGACCGCCTCTCCGCGTTCTGGAAGAAGCCCGAGCCGGTCAAGGGCCTGTACTTCTGGGGCGGGGTGGGGCGCGGCAAGACCTTCCTGGTCGATCTGTTCTATGACGGCCTGCCGATCGAGCAGAAGTACCGCACCCATTTCCACCGCTTCATGCGCGGCATCCACGAGCGCCTGCGCGAACACCAGGGGCAAAGCGATCCGCTGGCGAAGATCGCCCAGGAGTGGCGCAGCAAACTGCGCGTGCTGGTGCTGGACGAATTCTTCGTCACCGACATCGGTGATGCGATGCTGCTGGCGCGCCTGCTCGAGCGCATGTTCGCCGAGGGCGTGACCCTGGTGACCACCTCCAACACGGCGGTGGAAAACCTGTACCTCAACGGCCTCCAGCGCGACAGCTTCATGCCCGCGATCGGGCTGCTGCAGACCTACTGCGTGGAGCTGTACGCCGAAGGCACCGAGGACTACCGCATGCGCGCGCTGACCCGTTCGCCGGTGTACCAGTCCCCGATCGATGCCGGCAGCGATGCCTGGCTGGCCGGCCGCTGGGCCGAGCTCAGTGGTGGGCAGCCGGCCAAGGCGGGCAACATCGAGATCGAGGCGCGCAAGATCCCGGTGCGTGGCCGCGGCAAGAGCATCGTCTGGTTCGATTTCAAGGCGCTGTGCGAAGGCCCGCGTGGCCCCTCGGATTACATTGAGATCGCGCACGAGTTCAACACCGTGCTGCTCGGTGACATCCCGCACTTCGACACACTCAACGAAGATGCTGCGCGCCGCTTCGTCAACCTGATCGACGAGTTGTACGACCGCCACGTCAACCTGGTCTGCACCGCGACCGATTCACCCGTCGGGCTGTATTCGGGCGTCCGGCTGCAGGGCGCGTTCGAACGCACCGCCTCGCGCCTGATCGAAATGCAGAGCGCGGAGTACCTGGGCACCCCGCACCGCGCGTAGCTCCACGCCGGGCCTGGAAAGGCCGTGATGTAGATCCACGCCATGCGTGGATGCGTTCTACAACGGGGGCAGCACCAGCGCATCCCCGCGCGGCTGTTCGTGCGCGATCGGCGCGGCCGCGTCCTCGTCGCGGTCCATCACCATCATCGCCAGCGGCTTGCCCTGGTAGCGCACCTCCAGCGACTGCTGGATCGCATCCAGCGCCAGCACCTGCGTGCACAGCGACTGTGCCTGTGCCTCCAGCGCCTGCCCACGTGCCTCCATGCGGCGCTCCAGGTCGGCCTCCATCGTCTCGGCGCGGGCCTCGATCCGGTCCGAGCCGCCGGTCAGCATCGTCCACAGCACGCCGCGCGCAAGCGAGCCGGACAAGCGCTCGGCCGCGTCCTGCACATGCCGGTCGAAGCCCTCCTCAAATACCGCCTGCTCCCAGATCCCGCGTCCCAGGGTGCGGGCCACATAGGCGTGTGCATCGCGCCGCAGTCGCTCCACCCGTCGCTGGGTGCCGCCGCTGCCGGTCATGATCTCCACCGTGGCCCCCAGTGCATCGAAGGCGATGTCCGTGGCTTCCCCGGCCACCCCGGCCACGGCAGGCACCAACTGGCGGGTGCCCCATTCGAGCTGGCGCAGGCGCTGGGCGTCGGCGTTGCTGACCGGGATCGGCTGGCGATCGATGTTCAGCTCGCCATCGTGGAAGAAGATCTCCGCCGGCACCTGCTCGCGGTTGCGCAGCCAGATCCCGCCGCTGTCCACCAGCACGTTGTAGGGGGTGCTCACCCCGCACTGGCGCGAGGAGAGATCCGGCGCGTTGGTCTCGCCCGCCGCGGCGGTACCGGCCAGGGTCAGGCCCAACATCAGACAGCCGGTCAGGGGCAGGCGCATGGTCGCGTTCATATAAAGGAGGCAACCTGAGCGTGGCACCCCGGGGCCAGCCCGGCGCGGGTCGGAAGTCACCCTGACCGGCGGCCATTCGTTAGGGCTGCGTGAGGCCCGCTGTTCCGTTTTTCGCGACCCTCCGTCGCATCCGGTATCGACGTTTTGGCCTTGACTGCGCACTCGCTTTCGACGGGTCCAGACCGTTCGTCGGACGCCCTTCAGGCCCGGTCCTTGCGCCGCAAGGGATTGGGGAAATTCACTACATTTGGCGTTGACGACACTTGGTACCCCCACTATCTTGTGGCCGTCGGTACCGCCGACCACAAGTCGACGGGAGTATTGCCTTCACGCCGATGGCCTGAAGACCTACTGACAACCGCACGAAGTACAGCGTGTGGTGCCGGTCGCAGGATTCTCCGGGGGGAGAGGACCGGTGACGCAGGGGAACCGCCCGCAGGCTTGCCTGCCCGGGTCGCGGCTCCTGCGACGCCGATAGTCCACCCTGAGCATCTCTGCATCGGTTCCGGCGCCTGCCAGGCAGACCCCGCTGTACCACCCCAAATCACGCCAAGAGGAAAACGCCGTGAGCACCGAAACCAGCGCAGCTATCGATAAGGAAAGCGAATTCCTGCTGACCTCGCCGCCAACGGCGACCGCCATGAGCGTGACCAAGCGCAATGGCACGACCGAACTGGTGGACCTGAACAAGATCGTGCGCGCTGTACAGCGCTGCTGCGAAGGTCTGCATGCGGTGGATCCGATGCGCGTTGCGACCCGCACCATCTCCGGCCTGTACAACGGCGCGACCACCCAGGAGCTGGACGAACTGTCCATCCGCACCTCGGCGCTGCTGATCGGTGAAGAGCCCGAATACGGCCGCCTCGCCGCGCGCCTGCTGGCCAACTTCATCGCCAAGGAAGTGTCCGGCCAGGAAATCCATGCGTTCTCGCAGTCGGTGGGCCGCGGCCACGAAGTCGGCCTGATCAACGCACGCCTGCTCGAGTTCGTGCAGATCAACGCCCGCAAGCTCAACGACGCGATCGATCCGTCGCTGGACCTGCATTTCGATTACTTCGGCCTGCGTACCCTGTACGACCGTTACCTGCTGCGTCATCCGCACACCCGCAAGGTGATCGAGACCCCGCAGCAGTTCTTCCTGCGCATCGCCAGCGCGCTGAGCGAAGACGTGCCGGAAACCCTCGCGCTGTACAAGCGCATGGGCAACCTGGATTACCTGCCGTCCAGCCCGACGCTGTTCAACTCCGGCACCACGCATGAGCAGCTGTCCTCGTGCTTCCTGCTGGATTCGCCGCAGGATTCGCTGGAGTCGATCTACGCCAAGTACGGCGATATCGCCCAGCTCTCCAAGTTCAGCGGCGGCATCGGCGTCAGCTACAGCCGCGTGCGTTCGCGTGGTTCGCTGATCAAGTCGACCAACGGTCATTCCAACGGCATCGTGCCGTGGCTGAAGACCATGGATTCGTCCGTGGCGGCGGTGAACCAGGGCGGCAAGCGCAAGGGCGCGGCCTGTGTGTACCTGGAAACCTGGCACGCCGATATCGAGGACTTCCTCGAACTGCGTGACAACACCGGCGACGAATCGCGCCGTGCGCACAACCTGAATCTGGCCAACTGGATCCCCGACCTGTTCATGCAGCGTGTCGAGGCCGACCAGGAATGGTCGCTGTTCGATCCGAGCGTGGTGCCCGAGTTCACCGATCTGTTCGGCGAAGCCTTCGAGCAGGCCTACCTGCAGGCCGAAGCCCAGGGCAAGGCGCAGCGCACCATCTCCGCACGCAAGCTGTACTCGCGGATGATGCGTACCCTGGCCGAGACCGGCAACGGCTGGATGACCTTCAAGGACAAGTGCAACCGCGCCAGCAACCAGACCCTGCGCCCGGGCAACGTGATCCACCTGTCCAACCTGTGCACCGAAATCCTGGAAATCACCTCGGCCGAAGAGACCGCGGTGTGCAACCTGGGCTCGATCAACCTGGGCAATCATTTCGACGGCCACGGCGAGTTCGATTTCGACAAGCTGGCCGACACCGTGCGCCTGGCCGTGCGCCAGCTCGACCGTGTGATCGACCTGAACTTCTACCCGATCGAAACCGCCCGCCGCGGCAACCTGCGCTGGCGTCCGGTCGGCCTGGGCTGCATGGGCCTGCAGGACGTGTTCTTCCGCAAGCGACTGGCCTTTGACAGCGCCGAAGCCCGCGCGCTGTCCAAGCAGATCGCCGAAACGATCTACTTCCACGCGCTGGAAACCTCGTGCGAGCTGGCCCAGGAACGCGGCAAGCACCCGTCCTTCGCCGACACCCGTGCGGCCAGCGGCGAGCTGCAGTTCGATGCCTGGAACGTGGTGCCCGAAGACACCGCACGTTGGGATGCCCTGCGTGAGCGCATCAAGGAACACGGCCTGCGCAACTCGCTGCTGATCGCGATCGCCCCGACCGCGACCATCGCCTCGATCGCCGGTTGCTACGAGTGCGTCGAGCCGCAGGTCTCCAACCTGTTCAAGCGCGAAACGCTGTCCGGCGATTTCCTGCAGGTCAACCGTTACCTGGTGAACGAGCTGAAGAAGCTCGGCCACTGGACCCCGGAAATGCGCGACGCGATCAAGCTGGCCGAAGGCTCGATCCAGGGCATCACCCAGATCCCGGAAACGCTGCGCCACATTTACCGCACCGCCTGGGAACTGCCGATGCGTTCGCTGATCGACATGGCCGCCGACCGCGGCGCGTTCATCGACCAGTCCGCCTCGCTCAACCTGTTCATGGAAAGCCCGAACATCGGCGCGATGTCCTCCATGTACATGTACGCCTGGAAGCAGGGCATCAAGACCACGTACTACCTGCGTTCGCGCCCGGCGACCAAGATCGCCAAGACGACCGTCAGCAGTTACACCCCGGTCGAAGCCGTCGCCTGCTCGCTGGAAAACCCGGAAAGCTGCGAGGCGTGCCAGTAAACAAGGCGTGGCGGCCCCCCCGG
>NZ_JBHFHW010000036.1:23488-24693 GCF_057333975.1 Stenotrophomonas sp. AGC87 | reverse complement strand
CGGAGAAGCTGAAGCAGGCGCGCTACAGCTATTCCGAGCAGGACGTGAAGCAGTACTTCACCGAGCCGAAGGTGTTGGACGGCCTGTTCAGCGTGATCCGCAGCCTCTACGGGCTGGAGGTGCAGCCGGACAGCGCGCCGGTGTGGCACCCGGACGTGCGCTTCTTCCGGGTGGTCGATGGGCAGGGCGTGCTGGTGGGTCAGTTCTATCTCGACCTGTACGCGCGCGAAGGCAAGCGCGGTGGCGCGTGGATGGACGATTGCCGCAACCGCCGCGAGACCGCCGCCGGTGTGCAGACGCCGCTGGTGTACCTGGTCTGCAACTTCGGCAAGGGGGCCGCGGGGCAACCGGCGACCTTCAGCCACAGCGATGTGACCACGCTGTTCCATGAAATGGGGCATGGGCTGCATCAGTTGCTGACCCGCATCGGCGAGCTCGGCGTGGCCGGCATCAATGGCGTGGAGTGGGACGCGGTGGAACTGCCGAGCCAGTTCATGGAGAACTTCTGCTGGGAATGGGAGCGCGTGCAGGCGATGACCGCACACGTAACTACCGGCGAGCCGCTGCCGCGTGCGTTGTTTGACCGCATGCTGGCCGCACGCAATTTCCAGAGCGGCATGTTCACCGTGCGCCAGCTGGAGTTCGCCCTGTTCGACATGCAGTTGCACAGCGATTTCGACCCGACCCAGGACAGCGTGCAGGCCCTGCTGGAGCGCGTGCGCGATGAGGTGGCGGTCAACCGGCCGCCGGCCTGGAATCGCTTCCCCAATCAGTTCAGCCACATTTTTGCCGGTGGCTATGCGGCGGGCTACTACAGCTACAAGTGGGCCGAAGTGCTCAGCGCCGATGCCTATGCCGCGTTCGAGGAAGCGCCGGACAAGGTGACCGAGACCGGTCAGCGGTTCCGCGATGAAGTGCTCTCGCGGGGCGGCAGCCGGAGTGCGGCAGAAAACTTCGCTGCGTTCCGTGGGCGCGCACCGACGGTGGACGCACTGCTGCGGCACAACGGGATGGTGTGACCCTGGTTACGGTAGTGCCGGCCGCTGGCCGGCTCTGCATCCTGCCGCCAGAGGCGGGGTGTCATGCAACGTGAGGAGCCGGCCAGCGGCCGGCACTACCCGGCAGCCTGATCGGACGGCACGTGGCTCATTCGGCGTAGATCATCTTGCGGGTCATGCCGCCGTCGACGATGTGGTCCTGGGCGG
>NZ_JBHFHW010000036.1:19251-23416 GCF_057333975.1 Stenotrophomonas sp. AGC87 | reverse complement strand
GTCCTGGCCGGTGATGAAACCGGCCAGGTCCGAGAGCAGGAACACCGCCAGCGCGCCGATGTCCGGCGGCTGGCCAACCCGGCCGACCGGATGCTGCGCCTGATCGCGGCGCGAGAGCTTGGGCGTGCGCCGGCGTGACGGTGCCTGCCAGGCATCGGTGGTGATCCAGCCGGGGCTGATGCTGTTGACCCGCACCGCCGGCCCTTCGCTCAACGCGAGTGCATGGGTGAAGGCGACCAGCCCGCCCTTGGCTGCGGCATAGGCTTCACTGTCCGGTTCGGACTGCCATGCACGCGTCGAGGCGATGTTGACGATGGCCCCGGCATGCTCGCGCAGGGCGGGCAGGGCGTGTTTGCTGCACAGGAAGGCGCCATGCAGGCTGGAAAGGCGGCGTTGCCACTCAGCCAGCGGCATCTCCGCCAACGGCGTGCCATGGGCACTGGCGATGCCGGCATTGTTGACCAGGCCATCCATGCGGCCAAAGCGCTTCATCGTCGCCTTCATCAGCGCCTGCACACTGCGCTCGCTGGCCACGTCCGCGCGCTGGAACGCCGCGCGCTCCGGCAGCGCCCATTCGGTCAAACAGGCCTTGCCGGCATCGGCATCCAGGTCGGCAATCATCACGCTGCCGCCGGCGCCCAGCACCGACTGCGCGATGCCACGGCCCACCCCCTGCGCACCGCCGGTGATCACCACCACGCGATCGCGCAGCGGCTGTGCCGGCCAGTCGAGAATGTCCGGGGTCAGTGGCACGGCGGCATGTCGTTGCGGCCCAGCAGGCGCGTCCAGCCTTCGATGCCGAGCTTGTCCAGCGTTTCGATGTTGCGCTCCACGATCACATCCGGATCCGGGAACGCGGCGACCGCCCGTTCGACGCTGTCTTCGCGCAGCAGGTGCAGGGTCGGATAGGGCGCACGGTTGGTGTAGTTGCTCACGTCATCCGGCGCCGCGCCGGCGAACTGGTACTGCGGATGGAAGCTGGCCACCTGCAGGATGCCTTGGAGATCCAGTGCTTCGATCGCCGCATCGGCGTTGTCGAGGAAATCGTTGTAATCCAGGAAATCGGTCAGCACGTCCGGATGCACGATCAACGTGGTGTCGATCTGTTCGGCCGGCGTATCGCGCAGCAGGATCAGCTCTTCGGCCAGTTCCTCCACCAGCGCTTCCGGGGTGGTCGCATCGCTGAGCACGAACCGCACCTGGTCCTTCACGTACACCGCTTTGGCGAACGGGCACAGGTTCAAGCCAATGACGATCTGCTCCAGCCATTTCCGGGTCTCGGCGATCGGGTCGTGGGTGGCGGTGAGGGACGCATCGTTCATGGCGGGCGGTGTCGCTGGCTGGGGCTGTTGATTGTACGGCGCGGCGGTGAAGCGGGCGGGTGATCGGCTCCACTGTCCATTAACTGGACACCCGTCATCCTGATAAATCCTTATCCGGCAATCACTTGCAGTGATCGAGCCAACGGCCAATAGGCAGTGGCCCGCCGCAGGTATCCAATGGCCGGGTACACGACGCAAGGAGTTCTCAGTGATGGCAACACACGCATTCCTGCCGACGGCCACGTGGTCCGGCAAGCTCTTCGATGGCCAGTGGACCTCGGGTGCAGGCACCCAGGACGTGGTCGAACCGGCCACCGGCGAGCGGCTCGGTGAGATCGCGATGGCCGACCCCGCTCAGATCGCACGCGCGGCCGCCACTGCCGCCAGCGCACAGCGCGATTGGGCCAGTGCCCCGTATGACACCCGCGCGCAGGTCCTGCGCCGGGCCGCGCAGCTGGCCGAAGAACACAACGACGAAATCGTGCAGTGGCTGGTCCGCGAAAGTGGCTCCACCCAGCTCAAGGCCGGCTTCGAGGCCAAGGTGAACACCAAGGCGCTGCATGAAGCGGCGGCATTGCCCTCGCGCAGCATCGGCGAAGTGCTGCCGTCCGAACCGGGTCGTCTGAATCTGGCGCGCCGCCGCCCGCTCGGTGTGGTCGGCGTGATTGCGCCGTTCAATTTCCCGCTGTATCTGGCCATGCGTGCGGTGGCCCCGGCACTGGCGCTGGGCAATGCGGTGGTGCTCAAGCCCGATCCGCGCACCGCCGTGTGCGGTGGCTTCGTGATCGCACGCCTGTTCGAACTGGCTGGCCTGCCTGCTGGCCTGCTCCATGTGTTGCCGGGGGATGGCGCGGCCGGTGCGGCGCTGACCAGTGACCCGAACATCGCGATGATCCAGTTCACCGGCTCCACCGGTGCCGGGCGCAAGGTGGGTGAAGCGGCGGGCAAACACCTGAAGAAGGTGTCGCTGGAACTGGGTGGCAAGAACTCGCTGATCGTGCTCGACGATGCGGACATGGATCTGGCCATCGCCAACACGGCGTGGGGCGTCTACCTGCACCAGGGCCAGATCTGCATGGCCACCGGCCGCGTGCTGGTCCAGCGCAGCATCCATGCGCGTTTCCTGGAAAAGCTGGTGGCCAAGGCGAAATCGCTCAAGGTCGGCAATCCGGCCGATGGCGCGGTGGCGATCGGGCCGTTGATCAATGCCCAGCAGCGCGACCACGCCGCGCGCATCGTTGCTGAGGCACAAGCTGCGGGCGCGACCCTGGCAACCGGTGGTGGCTACAAGGATCTGTTCTTCGAGCCGACCGTGCTCAGCGATGTGAGCCGCGACAACCCGGCCTTCCACGAAGAAATCTTCGCGCCGGTCGCGGTCGTGGTGCCGTTCGATACCGATGACGAGGCGGTGGAGCTGGCCAACGACAGCGAGTACGGCCTGTCGATGGCGATCGTGTCCAGCAACGTGGGCCGCGCGCTGAAGCTGGGCGAACGGCTGCGCACCGGCCTGCTGCATATCAACGACCAGACCGTGAACGATGAGGTGATCAACCCGTTCGGCGGCGTCGGTGCTTCGGGCAACGGCACCAGCATCGGTGGCCCGTCCAACATCGACGAGTTCACCCAGTGGCAGTGGATGACCGTCAAGGGCGAAGCGCCCGCGTACCCGATCTGATCCAGGAGATTCTCATGACCGCAACAGCAGAACTGCGCGATATCACCGTGGCCGTGGTGCGCGAAAAAGAACAGCCCTTCACGATCGAGAAGGCGCGTATCCGTGGCCCTCAGGACGATGAAGTGCTGGTCCGCGTGGTCGCCACCGGCCTGTGCCATACCGACCTGATCGTGCGTGACCAGTACTACCCCGTGCCGTTGCCGGCCGTGCTCGGCCATGAAGGCGCGGGCATCGTCGAAGCGCTCGGCCCGGGCGTGAAAGAGCTCAAGGTTGGCGACCATGTCGTGCTGACCTACGGCGCCTGCGGCCACTGCAATCCCTGCAGCGGCGGCCACGGTGCCTACTGCAAGGACTTCTTCGGCCTGAACTTCGGTGGCGGTGCGCTGGACGGCTCCACCGCGATCCAGGACCCGGACGGCAACCCGCTGCACGATCACTTCTTCGCGCAGTCCTCCTTCGCCACCTACGCACTGAGCCGCGAAAACAACGCGATCAAAGTGCCCGACGATGCGCCGATCGAGCTGCTTGGCCCGCTTGGCTGCGGCATCCAGACCGGTGCCGGTGCGGTGATCAACTCGCTCAAGGTGACCGCCGGCAGCAGCTTCGCCAGTTTCGGTGCCGGCGCGGTCGGGCTGAGCGCGGTGATGGCCGCACGCGTGGCCGGTGCGACGACCATCATCGCCATTGATGTGGTGCCTTCGCGGCTGGAGCTGGCCAAGGAACTGGGGGCCACGCATGTGATCAACAGCCGCGAGGTCGATGTGGTTGAAGCAGTGCGCGGGATCACCGACGGGGGCGCGAACTTCGCACTGGAATCCACCGGTCGTCCGGAGGTGCTCGCGCAGGGCATCGAGGCACTCGGCGGGTTGGGGGTGATTGGCGTGGTCGGCGCGCCGAAGCTGGGCACCAAGGCCGAGTTCGACGTCAACAACCTGCTGCTCGGCGGGCGCAGCATCCGCGGCATCGTCGAAGGCGACAGCGTGCCCAAGGTGTTCATTCCGCAGCTGGTGCAGCTGTATCAGCAGGGCCGCTTCCCGTTCGACAAGCTGGTCAAGTTCTACCCGCTGGACCAGATCAACCAGGCCGCCGAGGACAGCACCCGCGGTGTCACCCTCAAGCCGATCCTGACCATCGGCGGGTGAAACGGTCCGTGGGGGGCATGCATGCC
>NZ_JBHFHW010000036.1:6568-19214 GCF_057333975.1 Stenotrophomonas sp. AGC87 | reverse complement strand
TCGCAGGCATGCATGCCTGCCACGACGTACCAGTCAGCTTTGCGGGAGTAGGCTGTCGGTCCGAGGTGGAGATCGACCGATGGCCGCGATGGTTCTGGAACAGCAGCAGGTATTGGCCGCCGCCCGTCAGCGCTTCGCCGAGGGCGGCGCGCTGATGGACAGCGTGGTCAGCCCGCCGGTACAGCGCTCCTGGGAGCGCTCGCGCCAAGCCGGCGTGCAGCCGCGGCAGGAGCCGTACTACGCGCCCCTTCCCGCGGCTGCCACGCGCCTCGACGACCCTGCCGACCGCCGCCTCGCACGCTCTGTGCGCGAGGACATGGACCACCTCTGGGCCGCCTTCGGTGGCCGCCAGTGGACCCTGTTCTGCGTCAACGCGGACGGCCTGGTCATCGCCCAGCGCGAACATGGCCTGGCCGAGGTCCCGGTGCTGCGCCCGATCCAGATCGGTCGCCGCCTGCGCGAAATCGACATCGGCACCACCGCACCGGCCTGCAGCCTGGCCGAAGACGCGCCCGCACTGGTGCGCGGTAACGAGCACTACCTGGACCGCTTCGCCTCGGTGTTCTGCCTGAGCGTCCCGCTACATGGGCTGGATGGCGAAGTACTGGGCGCACTGGACATCACCGGCACCGGCGAGCGCGATGCCGAGCTGTTGCACGGGTACTTCCGCCAGGCAGCGCTCTCGGCCGAGAACCGCCTCATGCAGGACCACCGCCCCTGCCACCTGCTGGCCGTGCAACACGACACCCGCTGGCTGCATTCACCGCTGCAGGGCCTGCTGGCCATCGAAGAAGACGGCCACGTACGCGCCGCCAATCGCGTCGCCCGCCGCCTGTTCGGACTGCCGCGACGCGGCCCCTTGCCCGTCCTCACCCTGGGCGGCCTGTTCGCCGGCGCCAGCATCCACCAGCGCCGCCGCCTGCTGCAGACCGGCCCCGCCCACCGCGTCCGCCTGGATGACGACACCGCCGTGCACGTCCAGTACCTGCGCGGACCACTCGCACCGCATGCCAGCGTGAAGCTCGATGTGCAGCACGCCAACGCCACGAACGCATCACTGCGCGCGCAGAACACACAGCACGTCCGCGAGGCCGTGGCTGCCCACCAGGGCAACGTCAGCGCCGCCGCACGTCAGCTCGGCATCTCACGCACCACCCTGTACAAGCTGATTCGCGCGTAGCGGCCAGCGCCCGGCGGTACACACGCCGGAAGCCGCATCTTTTCGATCTGCGCAACGAGGTTGCCGGCCACGGGCCGGCACTACCGCTTTGCTTGCCTATCCGGTGACGCATTGTTCGGGCGGCGGGTAGGGGCAGGCCTTGCCCGGACCATGAGCGGCATGGATGCCGCGACATGAGCCCCCATGGATGGGTTTACGGCGGGTCCGGGCAAGGCCTGCCCCTACCCGACGCAGCACACCAGCAATGAATCGCCAGCGCTCTTCGCTACAGCCCTTCGGCCAAGATCAATCGCGGAAATTATCAAACTGCAGCGGCACCTCGAACGTCTCCTTCCGCAACAGCGCCATCGCATCCTGCAGATCATCGCGCTTCTTGCCCGTCACCCGCAGCTTGTCGCCATTGATCTGACTGTCCACCTTCAACTTGGCCTCCTTGATCGTCGCCGCGATCTTCTTGGCCACCTTCTGCTCGATCCCCTGCTTGACCGTGATCTTCTGCCGCGCACCGGCCAGATTGGACTCGATATCGCCAAACTCCAGGCACGCCGCATCGATCTTCCGCGCGGTCAGGCGCTGACGCAGGATGTCCGTCATCTGCTGCAGCTGGAAATCGCTCGGCGCGGACTGCGTGATCACGCTGTCCTCCAGCACGAACTTCGCGTCCACGCCCTTGAAATCGAAACGCGTGGACAGCTCGCGGTTGGCCTGGTCGACCGCGTTGGTCAGCTCGTGGGTGTCGACTTCGGAAACAACGTCAAAAGAGGGCATGGGCAAACTCCAACGGGTGAATGCCCCCATTCTATCAAGCCACCATGGACGGGCCGGCCAAGCCGGCGATAATGGGTCATGAACACGCAGAAATCCCCCACCCGCGCCGTCGCCTGGATGCTGATCGCCGTCGCCTGCTTTTCGCTGATGGATGCCGGCATGAAGCAGCTGTCGGCCAGCTATCCCACCCTGCAGGTCACCTTCCTGCGCGGCGCGGCCTCGCTGCCGTTCGTACTGGTCTGGGTGCTGGCCACGGCCGGCCCGCGCTCGCTGGTGCCCAAGCGCTGGGTTCTGCACCTGCTGCGCGGCGTGCTCGGCATGGTGATGATCGGCTGCTTCGTCTACGCCCTGCGCAGCCTGCCACTGTCCACCGCCTACACCATCTACTTCGTCGCCCCGCTGCTGATCGCCGCGCTCTCGGTGCCGCTGCTCGGCGAGCACGTGGGCCCGCGCCGCTGGATCGCCATCGGCATCGGCCTGGTCGGGGTGCTGGTCGTGCTGCGCCCCGGTGTCGGCGGGATCATTTCCTTCCCGGGCCTGATGGTGCTGCTGGCCGCCACCGCCTATGCCCTGGCCGCGATCACGGTCAGCATGCTGACCCGCACCGACACCCCGCAGTCGATGGTGGTGTGGTTCCTGGTGATCATGGCCGTCGGCGCCGGCCTGCTGGCGATCCCGGACTGGCAGCCGCTGCAACTGGGCCATGCCGCGCTGATCGCCGGCATGGGCCTGGCCGGGGCAGGAGGGCAGGTCGCCCTGACCCGTGCCTTCCAGCTGGGGGAAGCCTCGATGATCGCGCCGCTGGAGTACACCGGGCTGGTCTGGGTGATCGGCTGGGACCTGCTGTTCTGGGGCGTGCTGCCCGACCAGGTGACCTGGCTGGGCGCGGCGATCATCGTCGCCTCGGGCCTGTATCTGCTGCACCGTGAGCGGGTGCGCCGGGTCCAGCCGCCCCGGCCGCTGGACCACCCCTGAGCCCGGCCGGCGCCCGCGGGCCGGCCGGATCACGGCCTCTTAGAACCAAACGGAATATCATTGCGCGCAACCGCACGGGTCAGGGCCGCCCCGCGCTGGTAGGCTGCACGCCCCCTCCCGTCGATGCCCGGTTGACCGCGAAGTGATCGAGTTCCAGCGCCTGCACAAATCCTATGCCGTCGGCGGCCGCGCGATTGCCGCGCTGCAGCCGCTGGACCTGACCATCGAGGCCGGCGAAGTGTTCGGCATCATCGGCCATTCCGGTGCGGGCAAATCGACGCTGATCCGGCTGATCAACCGGCTCGAGGAGCCCACCGGCGGCCGGCTGCTGATCAATGGCGAGGATGTCACCGCGCTCGATGCCGAAGGCCTGCGCGTGCTGCGCCGGAAGATCGGCATGATCTTCCAGCACTTCAACCTGCTCTCGTCGCGCACCGTGGCCTCCAACGTCGCCTTCCCGCTGGAGCTGGCCGGCATGCCGCGCGCGGAGATCGACGCGCGCGTGGACGAACTGCTGCATACCGTCGGCCTGGAAGCGCACGCCAATAAATACCCGGCGCAGCTGTCCGGTGGCCAGAAGCAGCGCGTGGGCATCGCCCGCGCCCTGGCCACCCGCCCGCAGATCCTGCTGTGCGATGAAGCCACCAGCGCGCTGGACCCGCAGACCACCGCCTCGGTGCTCAAGCTGCTGGGCAGGATCAACCGCGAGCTGGGCCTGACCATCGTGCTGATCACCCACGAGATGGACGTGATCCGCCGCGTCTGCGACCGCGTCGCGGTGCTCGATGCCGGCCACCTGGTCGAAACCGGCCCGGTCACCGAGGTGTTCCTGCACCCGCAGCACCCGACCACCCGCCGCTTCGTCAGCGAGTCCGAACAGGTGGACGAGGGCGAACTGCACAAGGATTTCGAGGCCGTCGCCGGGCGCATCGTGCGCCTGACCTTCCTCGGCGCGGACACCTACGAACCGCTGCTGGGGCGCATCGCGCGCGAGACCGGCGTGGACTACAACATCCTGTCCGGCCGTATCGACCGGATCAAGGACACCCCGTATGGCCAGCTGACCGTGTCGCTGGTCGGGGGCGACGTGCAGGCCGCGCAGGCGGGCTTCGTCGCCGCCGGTGTCCATCTTGAGGAGCTGCGCCGATGATCCTGGCCACCGCAGGCGGGTTCTTCCGCCATCTCGACGCCGGCAAATGGGCCGATATCGGCCAGGCCACGCTGGATACCCTGCTGATGCTCGGCGGCTCACTGCCGCTGACGCTGCTGATCGGCCTGCCGCTGGGCGTGCTGCTGTTCCTGACCGGCTCGCCGCAGCTGCACCGCAAGCCGGTGCTGTATGGCGCGCTCGCGCTGCTGGTAAACCTGCTGCGTTCGGTCCCCTTCATCATCCTGATGATCGTGCTGATCCCGCTCACCCTGTGGATGATGGGTACCTCGCTGGGCGTCCGCGGCGCGATCGTGCCGCTGGTGATCGGTGCGGCGCCGTTCTATGCACGCTTGGTCGAAACCGCACTGCGCGAAGTGGACCGTGGCGTGATCGAAGCGACCCAGGCGATGGGCGCCACCACCTGGCAGCTGGTCACCCGGGTGCTGCTGCCCGAAGCGCGGCCGGGCCTGATTGCCGGCGCCACGGTCACGGTGATCGCGCTGATCGGCTTCACCGCGATGGGCGGCGCGATCGGCTCGGGCGGCTTGGGCGACCTGGCGTTCCGCGACGGCTATCAGCGCTCGCACACCGACGTGGCCCTGGTCACCGTGGTGCTGCTGCTGGTGCTGGTACAGATCCTGCAGATGATCGGCGACCGCCTGGTGGGGCATTACAGCCGGAAGTAACCGGTAGGTACCGACCATTGGTCGGTACGCCAGGCGATGTCCGGCGTCGTTTCTATCGGGTTTGTGACCCCGGTGGCTCCACAGCCGCGACGGATACCCTAGGCTCCTTGCACCGCTTGCTTGCCTGCCATTCATGAGCCGCCCCATCAACAACCTCAGGGCCGTCCATCCGGGCGAAATCCTGCGCGAGGAGTTTCTGCTGCCGTTGCAGCTGAGCATCACCGCGCTGGCACGGGCCTTGGATGTGCCGCCGACGCGATTGCACGCCATCGTGCATGAAACCCGTGGCGTAACGGCGGATACCGCAGTGCGGCTGGCGCGTCATTTCGGTGGGGACGCCGCGTCGTGGCTGGCCCTCCAGGCCGAGTACGATCTGAAGACGCTGCCGACCCGCCAGGAAATCGAGCGCAGGGTGCAGCCGCGCGAGGC
This sequence comes from Stenotrophomonas sp. AGC87, assembly GCF_057333975.1. NCBI lineage: Bacteria > Pseudomonadati > Pseudomonadota > Gammaproteobacteria > Lysobacterales > Lysobacteraceae > Stenotrophomonas > Stenotrophomonas sp. AGC87. The sequence goes on along the minus strand of NZ_JBHFHW010000036.1, from coordinate 14,026 downwards.
GGCTTGACCGCCGCCCTTACCGGACGTTCGGCACTTCAAAGCCCAGCCGGTCCACCTGCTCGGGGTGCTGCGGCACGCGCTTGAGCTTGTCGGTGTTGACCCCGTAATCGTCACGCAGGCGGGTGGCGAGCTCCTTGTAGAGCTCTTTGTCCATGTCCGGCTGGCGCGCGAAGATCCAGGCCATCTCGCGGCCCGGGTAGCCGAGCATCGCCCACGAATAATCCGGCGCCACTTCCAGCACGCGGGTATGGGTCGGCACGATCTTGTAGAACCAGGTGCGCCAGTTGTGGTTGCCGCTCTTCTCGTCCACCGAGGCGCGGACGGTCAGTTCCTGCTGCGGCTCGGAGAAGCCATCGCGGTAGCGGTACGTGATGGACACTTTCTGGTCGCCACGCAGGCGAAATTCGTTGACGCTGGCGACGTGGCCGCGCTCGATCGGATTCGGCACGCGGCCGATCACATACCAGGTGCCCATGAAACGCTGCAGGTCGATCGGCGCACCGGCGCTGTCGACGGCGACCGGGGTCGGCGCGGGTTCCGGCTTGGTCTCATGGCGGAACGCACAGGCTGACAGCAATGCCAGCGAGGAGACCAACAGGACAGCGCGAAGCGGGCGGTTCGAAGACATGCGGCAGGTGGCTCCAGTGGCTGGCAGGGGCATGGTGGGTGGGACAGCGGAGAACGTCAATGGCAGCGCAGCGGTTGCGTGACCGATTCATGCAACCGCTCACCGGACATCCCGCCTGTCGCGTCCCCCACAAGGTCGCAGCCCTTGAGATGGCGGCGCGGCAAGGTGACGCATCACTTTCGCACGGAGCTGTGTCATGACCCTGTCGTCTTCCCCGCGTTCGTCCGACCGTCCCGATCCCCGCGTGCTGCGTTGCGTCAGGCAGGCCGTCCTTGCCGGGATGGCCCTGGTCCTGGTCTGGCCCGCCGCGCGGGGGCATAGCGAGTGGGTCGGCTGGCTGCCGATGTGGCTGATCGGCATGCCGCTGATGGCCTGGTGGAGCCTGCATCGCTTCCGCCTGCCGCTGGCCGGCCTGCTCAACCGCACCGCCCGCCGCCGCCGCGGGCCGCAGGCCCGGCGCCGACGTCATCCGTTGGCGCGTCCGGCGCGGCCTGACCTTCGACACGTGAGCCGCGGCCAGCCGGTGTGATAGCGTCCCAAGGCTATGAACGCCTGGAGCTGCAATGTCACGATTCGCTTCCGCCTGCCTGGTGGCAGGTCTGATCTCCGCCGGTGCGGCGGGAACCGCCATGGCCGCTGACGCCCCCGCGGATAAGTACGCCTGGCTTGAAGACGTCACCGGCGACAAACCGCTGGCGTGGGTCAAGGAACAGAACGCCAAGTCCGAAGGCCGCCTGGCCGCGACCCCTGCGTTCAAGCAGATGGAGACCAGCATCCGCGAGGTGCTTGATTCCGACGCCAAGATTCCCGGTGTGCAGAAGATCGGTGACTACTACTACAACTTCTGGAAGGACAAGCAGCACGAGCGCGGCCTGTGGCGTCGCACCACGCTGGCCGAGTACCGCAAGGCCTCGCCGCAGTGGGAAACCGTGCTGGATCTGGATGCACTGAACAAGGCCGAGGGCGAGAACTGGGTCTGGCACGGCGCTGACTGCCTGCGCCCGGATTACTCGCGCTGCCTGATCGCGCTGTCGCGCGGCGGCGCCGATGCCGATGTCACCCGCGAGTTCGACCTGGCCAACAAGACCTGGATCAAGGACGGCTTCTTCCGCCCCGAATCCAAGGGGGGCCTGAACTGGATCGACCGCGACACCGTGTTCGTCTACACCGATTTCGGCACCGGCACGATGACCACCTCCGGGTATCCGCGCGTGGCCAAGCTGTGGAAGCGCGGCACCCCGATGGCCTCGGCTTCGGTGGTCTACGAGGGCAAGCCCGATGACATGTACATCGCGGCCATGCACGACGATACCCCCGGCTACGAGCGCAACCTGGTCAGCCGCACGCTGGCCTTCTACAACAACGAGCTCTACCTGCGTGCCGACGATGGCACGCTGACCAAGATCGATGCGCCCAACTCGGCCGAAAAAGGCCTGCGCAAGCAGTGGCTGACCCTGGAGCTGCGCGAGCCGTGGACCGTGGGCGGCAAGACCTACGCTGCCGGCTCGCTGCTGGCCACCAAGCTGGACGATTACCTTGCCGGCAAGCGTGATTTCGACGTGCTGTTCGCGCCGACCGACACCACCTCGCTGGCCGGCACCAGCTGGACGAAGAACCATCTGGTCCTGAACGTGCTGGACGACGTCAAAAGCCGCCTGAGCGTGCTCACGCCGGGCGACAGCGGCTGGAAGACCACGGCCTTCACCGGCGCGCCGTCGTTCGGCACCGTGGCCGTCAGTGCGGTCGATGCCGATGACAGCGATGCGGTGTGGATGACCGTCACCGATTACCTGACCCCGACCACCCTGGCCATTGCCGAGATCGGCAAGCAGCCTGAAGTGCTCAAGACCATGCCGACGTTCTTCAACGCCGACGGCAAGGTGATCGAGCAGCACTTTGCCACCAGCAAGGATGGCACCCGCGTGCCGTACTTCGTGGTGCACCGCAAAGACATGAAGCTGGACGGCTCCAATCCGACGCTGCTGTACGGCTACGGCGGCTTCGAGATCTCGCTGACCCCGTCCTACTCCGGTGGCATGGGCCGCGCGTGGCTGGAGAAGGGCGGCGTATACGTGGTCGCCAACATCCGTGGCGGTGGCGAGTACGGCCCGCGCTGGCACCAGGCGGCGCTCAAGCAGAACCGTCACAAGGCCTATGAAGACATGGCCGCGGTCGCCCGCGATCTGGTCAGCCGCAAGATCACCTCGGCCAAGCACCTGGGCGTGCAGGGTGGCAGCAACGGTGGCCTGCTCACCGGCAATATGCTGACCCAGTACCCGGAACTGTTCGGCGCGGTCGTGGTGCAGGTGCCGCTGCTGGACATGAAGCGTTACAGCCACCTGCTGGCCGGCGCGTCGTGGATGGCCGAATACGGCAATCCGGATACGGCCGATTGGGCGTTCATCAAGACCTTCTCGCCGTACCACCTGTTCGACGCCAGCAAGACCTACCCGCCGGTGCTGTTCACCACCTCCACCCGCGATGACCGTGTGCATCCGGCGCATGCCCGCAAGATGGCGGCCATGATGATCGACGCCGGCAAGGACGTGACTTACTACGAGAACATCGAAGGCGGTCACGGCGGCGCGGCGAACAATGCGCAGGCCGCGCATATGTCGGCTTTGGCCTATAGCTTCCTGTGGGAGCAGCTCTCCAAGTAAGCTCGGGGTGCTCGACGGCCAGGGGCGGTCGAGCAGCCGGCAGGGAGTGAGCCTGCCGCAGACGTTGTAGCCCCCTGGAGAAGACTCCGGGTGGTGGGGCGTCAGGTTGGCTCCACCCCATTTTCAGCGCCACGCAGCGATGCGTGGCGTTTTTTTATGGGCCGCTCACCGCACCCATGTTTCCAGCCCGCGCGCGATGCGCCGCACCGCTTCTTCCAGGCGCGGCACGTCCTGCGTATAGGCCAGCCGCACATGCGCGTTGGCGCGGTGGTGGCCAAAGTCCAGCCCCGGCGTGAACGCCACATGCTCCGTTTCCAGGAAATGCGCACAGAACGCCTGCGCATCATCGGTGAAGGCGCTTACGTCGGCGTAGAGATAGAACGCGCCTTCCGGCTCCACTTCGATGCGGAAGCCCAGCGCACGCAGCGCCGGCAGCAGGTAATCGCGACGCTCGCGGAACGCCGCGCGCCGTTGCTCGAAGATCGCGATCGCGTCCGGCTCGAAACACGCCAGCGCCGCATGCTGGGCGATGCTCGAGGCGCTGATGTACAGATTCTGCGCGAGCTTCTCCAGCTCACGCACCGCCTGCGGCGGCGCCACCAGCCAGCCCAGGCGCCAGCCGGTCATCCCGTAGTACTTCGAGAAACTGTTGAGAACGAACGCTTCATCATCGACCTGCAGCACGCTGGCGGCGTCCATGCCGTAGGTGAGGCCGTGGTAGATCTCATCCACCACCAGATGCCCGCCGCGTGCCTTCAGCGACTGCGACAGCGCCGCGAGCTGCGCCGCCGAGAGCACGGTGCCGGTCGGATTGGCCGGGGAGGCGACCAGCGCACCCACGCTGTCCGCGTTCCACTGCCGTGCCACCAGCTCCGGCGTCAGCTGGTAGGCCGTCTCCGGCCCGACCGGCACCAGCTGCGCGGCCCCTTCCACCAACCGCAGGAAGTGCCGGTTGCACGGGTAGCCGGGATCGGCCAGCAACCAGTGCTTGCCGGGATCCACCAGCAGACTGCTGGCCAGCAACAGCGCGCCCGAGCCACCCGGGGTGACCAGGATCCGCTCGGGGTCGATCTGTACCTGGTAGCGATCCTGGTAGAAGCCCGCAATCGCCTCGCGCAGCGCGGGCAGGCCGCGGGCCGCGGTGTAGCGGGTGTGGCCGGCCGCGAGCGCGGCCTGGCCGGCGCGCACGATCGGTGCGGCGGTGGTGAAGTCCGGCTCGCCGATCTCCAGGTGGATCACATCGTGGCCAGCCTGCTCCAGCGCCTGCGCGCGGGCCAGCAACGACATGACGTGGAAGGGTTCGATGTCCTGGCTGCGGCGGCTGAAGCCGGTGCCGGTCGGGGGCGTGCGGGAAGTATCCATGGCCTGATGATAGGCGCAGTGACCAACGACAGGCTTGCTGCTGGCCTACCCGCCAGCACAGACTGCACGGACACGGACGCCATTGCATTTCCCCGCCAGGAGCCCTATCTCGTGAAACCCGCCCTTTGTTTACTGGTTGCCAGCCTCATGACCTCCAACGTGCACGCCGCCCCCGCGCTGACCCCGCCCGACGCCGAGAAGCACCCGCACACGGTGAAGGCTCCCTTTGGCGCGACCCGCAGCGACGATTACTACTGGCTGCGCGACGACAAACGCGAAGACGCGAAGATGCTGGCCTACCTGAATGCGGAGAACGCCTACACCGATCAGGTGGTGGCCCCGCTCAAGCCGCTGGAAGACACCCTGTACAAGGAGATCGTCGCCCGCATCAAGCAGGACGATGCCAGCGTGCCCTCGCGTGACCGCGGCTACTGGTATTACACCCGTTTCGAAACCGGCAAGGACTACCCGATCCAGGCGCGCCGCAAGGGCAGCATGGAGGCGCCGGAAGAGATCCTGCTCGACATCAACACGATGGCCGAGGGCAAGGGCTACTTCAACGTGGGCGATGCCGATGTCAGCCAGGACAACCACCTGCTGGCCTGGGCCGAAGACGATGTCGGCCGCCGCCAGTACGTGATCCGCTTCAAGGACCTGCGCACCGGTGAGGTGCTGCCGGATCGCATCGAGAACGTCTCGCCCAACGTGGTCTGGGCCGATGACAACCGCACCCTGTTCTATGTCGAGAATGATCCGGACACCCTGCTCACCGTGCGCGTCAAAAAGCACGTGCTGGGCACCCCGGCCAGCAGCGACGTGCTCGTGTATGAAGAGAAGGACGACAGCTTCTACATGGGCGTGGGCCGCACCCGCGATGATCGTTTCCTGACCATCGAGCTGCACAGCACGGTGAGCTCGGAAACGCGCTACGCCCCGGCTGCCGATCCGCAGGCGTTCACGGTGCTGGCGCCGCGTGCGCGCGATGTGGAATACGACGCCGACCACTTCAACGGTCGCTGGGTGATCCGCACCAACGCTGCGGACGCGAAGAATTTCAAGATCGTCACCGCGCCCAGCGATGCTACCGCGCGCAGCCAGTGGAAGGACTGGGTCGCGCACGATGACGCCGTGCTGATCGAAGGCTTCGAACTGTTCGACGGCTTCACCGCGATCGCCGAGCGCTCCAACGGCCTGGAACGCGTGCGCCTGCTGTTCCCGGATGGCCGCCAGGATTACGTCAAGGCCGATGAGCCGGCCTACTCGATGGGGTTGGCCGCCAACAGCGAGCACGACACCCCGTGGCTGCGTTACGCCTACACCTCGCTGACCACGCCGACCACCACCTACGAGCTCAACACCGTCACCGGTGAACGCCGCCAGCTCAAGCAGCAGCCGGTGATCGGCTATGACCCGTCGCAGTACACCACCGAGCGCGTGTGGGTGACCGCCCGCGATGGCGTCAAGGTGCCGGTGTCGCTGGTCTACCGCAACGGCTTCAAGAAGGACGGCACCGGCGCGCTGTACCAGTACGCCTACGGCAGCTACGGCATGTCGATGGACCCGGGCTTCAACCAGACCGTGGTCAGCCTGCTCGATCGTGGCGTGGTGTATGCCATCGCCCACATCCGTGGCGGCCAGGAAATGGGCCGTGCGTGGTATGAGGACGGCAAGCTGCTCAAGAAGCAGAACACGTTCAACGATTTCGTCGATGTCACCCGCGAGCTGGTCCGCCAGGGCTATGCCGCCAAGGACCGCGTCGCCGCCTCCGGTGGCAGCGCCGGTGGCCTGCTGATGGGCGCGGTGGCCAACCAGGCACCGCAGGACTATCGCGTGATGGTCGCCCAGGTGCCGTTCGTCGATGTGGTCACCACCATGCTCGACGCCAGCATCCCGCTGACCACCAACGAGTACGACGAGTGGGGCAACCCGGAGCAGCGCGAGTACTACGACTACATGCTGAAATACTCGCCGTACGACAACGTCAGCAAGCAGGCCTATCCGGCCCTGTTCGTCGGCACCGGCCTGTGGGATTCGCAGGTGCAGTACTGGGAGCCGGCCAAGTGGGTGGCCAAGCTGCGCGATGACAACACCGGGCACTTCCCGATCGTGTTCCGTACCAACATGGAAGCCGGCCACGGTGGCAAATCCGGCCGCTTCCAGCGGTACCACGAGCTGGCCGAGTCGTACGCGTTCGTGCTCGACCAGCTTGGCGTGACCACGTCCCGGTAATGCTGGCCGGCGGCCGGCGACCTCGGTGGGTCGGCGAGTTCCGTTGGCCGACGACCTCGTGTGGTCGGCCAATGCAGTGAGGCCGCCATCGCGGCGGCCCGGCCGGGTCGCTATGCTGGCACCATGTCCCGGCCCGAACGCCCCGTGGTTTCCGAAGCACCGGCCGAGCGGCGACGGGTGCGTTTGCGCTGGGCGTGGTGGCTGCTGGCCTATGTCAGCCTGGGCACCGGCATCGTTGGCATCTTCGTGCCGGGCCTGCCCACCACCGTGTTCATCCTGATCTCGGCCTGGGCCGCCTCGCGCGGCTCCGAGCGCCTGCACAACCGTCTGCTGGCGCACCCGCAGTTCGGCCCGGCGATCCGCAACTGGCAGGCGCATGGCGCGGTCAGCCGTCGCGGCAAATGGATGGCGAGCCTGACCATGGCGGTGTGCGCGGGCATCATGCTGTGGTGCGTGCCGATCGCCTGGGTGAAGTGGCTCTCCATCGGCAGCATGACCTGCGTGGCGCTGTGGCTGTGGTCCCGGCCGCTGCCGCCGGAGGATGGGCTCCGGTAGTGGGGGGGGGGGGGGGGGGGGGGG
>NZ_JBHFHW010000036.1:2998-6445 GCF_057333975.1 Stenotrophomonas sp. AGC87 | reverse complement strand
CCCCCCCCCCCCCCCCACTACCAGGGTGCCGCCAAGGGTGTGATTCCTGCGCTGCCTGTTCATCCAGCCGGCACCCAAGCGCCCAAACACCGCGGCTATACTCGGAGGATGAAGACATCCCCCCGTACCCTCATCTCCCTGACGCTGGCCGCCTCGGCGCTGCTGGTGCTGTCGGCCTGTGGCAACAAGGGCCCGCTGGTCCTGCCGCAGAAGCCGGTCCCGGTCGAAGAACAGCTGGTTGAACCGGCCGCCGACGACGCTACGCCGCCGGCCGCCGATGCCGATACCGATTCCCCGGTGGTTCCCGATCCTGTTGAAGCGCCGGCGCTGAAGGCCAATGACGGGAATGAGTAAGTCGAACACCTCCGCGGCGCTGCGCTTCACCAAGATGCATGGCGCCGGCAATGATTTCGTGGTGTTGGATCTGCGCGATGGCAGCGCACCGCCGGATGCTGCGCTGGCCGCGCGTCTGGCCGATCGCCACACCGGCGTGGGCTGCGACCAGATCCTGACCATCGAGCCGCCCAAGGCAGAAGGCTCGGTCGCCTCGTACCGGATCTGGAATGCCGATGGCAGCAGCTCCGAGCAATGTGGCAACGGCGCGCGCTGCGTGGCGGCCTGGCTGGTGCGTGATGGCGCGGCTACCGGCAGCACCTTCGCGATCGACAGCCCGGTCACCACCCATGCAGTCGAACGGCTGGGCGAAGACCAGTACGCCGTGGCCATGGGCGTGCCGCGTTTCGAGCCGGAGAACGTACCGCTGATCGGCTTCGCCCGCGCCCGCGAGGAATACCTGCTGCCGCTGCAGGGCGACACGGTGCGCTTCGGCGCGGTCTCGATGGGCAACCCGCATGCCGTGATCGAAGTGGGCCTGGTCGATGCCGCTCCGGTCGAGCGTTTGGGGCCGCTGCTGCAGCAGCACGCCTCGTTCCCGAAATCGGTCAACGTCGGTTTCGTGCAGGTGCTCAGTCCGCAGCACGCGCGCCTGCGCGTGTACGAGCGCGGCGCCGGCGAAACCCTGGCCTGCGGCAGTGGCGCCTGCGCCGCGGCCGTGGTGATGATGCAGCGCGGTCGCCTGCAGCGCGATGCCACGATGTCGCTGCCCGGCGGCGACCTGCGCATCCGCTGGCCGGCCGACGATGCACAGATCGTGATGTCTGGACCCGCAGCCTTCGTCTTTGATGGAGAGTGGAACGCATGAGCGAGACCGCCGAGAAAATCGGGTCGCACGAAGTAGCCGCCTGGCTGCGTCGGCATCCGACCTTCCTGAAGCAGTTCCCGGATCTGGCCCTGACACTGGTGGTGCCGCGCGATGACGGCCCCACCGCGTCACTGGCCAGCTACCAGCTGGACGTGCTGCGCGACAAGAACCGTGAGCTGTCGCGACGGCTGGCCGATCTGGCCGCCAATGCACAGATCAACGAGCGTTTGGCCGTGCGCACGCACCAGCTGACCCTGGCACTGATGAAACAGGACTCGGCGGCAGACACCCTGCGGGCGATGGCCGCCTCGCTGGAAGAAGATTTCGCCGGGGATCTGGTCCGGTTGATCGTGCTGCATCCCGTCGCCGGGCTGGAACAGGCGCCGTGGCTGCAGGTGATCGAAGAGAGCAGCCCGCTGCTCGGTGTGTTCCGCGATTGCCTCAAGGATGGCGAGCCGATCTGTGGCCGCCTGCAGGCGGAGAAGAACACCGTGCTCTACGCCGGGCGCGCCGAGGAAGTGCAGTCCAGCGCGCTGCTGCCGCTGCCGGGTGTCGGCCTGATCGCGGTCGGCAGCCATGATGGCAATCGGTTCTACCCGGGCATGGGCACGCTGTTCCTGCGCATGATGGGCGAATCGCTGGTCGTCGCGCTGCAGCGTTTCGCCTCGCCATAACGCACCTTCGAGCGGAGTCGCCGTGAGTACCGCGCAGGACTTCCTGTCGCACCTGCAGGTGGAGCGCCGCATGTCGGCGCACACGCTGGATGCTTACCGTCGCGATCTCGATGCGCTCGCGGCGTGGTCGGAAGGGCAGGGTGCGGTGATCGATACGCTGGACAGTGCGCAACTGCGCCAGTTCATTGCTGCCGAACACCGCCGCGGGCTGTCGCCCACCTCGCTGCAGCGCCGGCTTTCGGCGTGCCGCAGTTTCTACGCGTGGCTGCTCAAGCACCACCGGATCGCCGCCAATCCGGCCACGGGGCTGAAAGCGCCCAAGGCGCCGCGCAAACTGCCGCAGGTGCTCGATGCCGATGAAGCCGTGCAGCTGGTCGAACTGCCCACCGATGCACCGCTCGGCCTGCGCGATCGCGCGCTGCTGGAGCTGTTCTATTCCTCCGGGCTGCGCCTGAGCGAACTGTGCTCGCTGATCTGGCGCGACCTGGATTTCGATACCGGTCTGGTCAACGTGCTGGGCAAAGGCAACCGCGAGCGCCGCGTGCCGTTCGGTTCGCATGCGCGCACCGCGCTGCAGGGCTGGCGGGCCGAAAGCGGCGGCGCGGCAACCGCACCGGTATTTCCCGGGCGCAAGGGCGGGCCCATCACCCAGCGCGCCGTGCAGATCCGCATCCGCCAGCTCGCCCAGCGCCAGGGCCTGTTCAAACACGTACACCCGCATATGCTGCGGCACAGCTTCGCCAGCCACATCCTGGAGTCCTCCGGTGATCTGCGCGGTGTGCAGGAGCTGCTCGGCCATGCCGATATCGCCACCACGCAGATCTATACCCACCTGGATTTCCAGCATCTGGCCAAGGTCTACGATGCCGCGCACCCGCGTGCCAAGCGCCGCAAGAGCGGCAACGAAAGCTGAATCGATCCGCTGCGGCATCCGGGCGCAGGGCGGGGCGGGTTGAAGCGTCGGGCAGAGACCCCACCTCAGTCTTTGTCACCCCGGAGGCTCCATGGACCCCAGTCAGAACCCCAACGTATTTCATGCCACCACCATCATCTCGGTGCGGCGCAACGGCCATGTCGCCGTCGCCGGCGATGGCCAGGTCACGCTCGGCCACACGGTGATGAAGGGCAACGCCCGCAAGGTGCGCCGTCTGGGTCGCGAGGGCCAGGTGCTGGCCGGTTTCGCCGGCGCTGCCGCCGATGCCTTCACCCTGTTCGAGCTGTTCGAGGCCAAGCTGGAAAAGCACGGCCAGCTGCAGCGTGCTGCAGTGGAACTGGCCAAGGATTGGCGCACCGAGCGCCGCTTGGGCAAGCTCGAAGCGCTGCTTGCCGTCGCCGACAAGGACACCTCGCTGATCATCAGCGGTACCGGTGATGTGATCGAACCGGAAGACGGCATCATCGCGATCGGTTCCGGTGGCTCCTATGCCCTCTCGGCCGCCCGCGCGCTGATGGCGCATACCGAACTGGATGCCCGCACGATCGCCACCGAGTCGATCAACATCGCCGGCGACATCTGCATCTACACCAATCGCAACGTGGTGGTCGAAGAGCTTTGACCCGGAGGGTCAAAGC
>NZ_JBHFHW010000036.1:0-2898 GCF_057333975.1 Stenotrophomonas sp. AGC87 | reverse complement strand
GCATGGCGTGGCTCTACATCAGCGTTACGTCGCTGCCAGGCAGGCCGGTGATACGTCATTCCACCCCATATCCTCGTGAGCACACCCATGCCGCACAAGATTGAAGTTTCGTCCGCCACCATGACCCCGCGCGAGATCGTGCAGGAACTGGACCGGCACATCGTCGGCCAGCACGACGCCAAGCGCGCGGTCGCCATTGCGCTGCGCAACCGCTGGCGCCGCATGCAGCTGCCGGCCGAGCTGCGCAACGAAGTCATGCCCAAGAACATCCTGATGATCGGCCCGACCGGCGTCGGCAAGACCGAGATCGCGCGTCGCCTGGCCACGCTGGCCAATGCGCCGTTCGTGAAGGTTGAAGCCACCCGTTTCACCGAGGTCGGCTATGTCGGCAAGGACGTGGAGCAGATCATCCGCGACCTGGCCGACACCGCGGTCAAGCTGTATCGCGAGCAGGCCAAGGTCCGCGTGCGCACCCAGGCCGAAGAGCGCGCCGAAGACCGCATCCTGGATGCACTGCTGCCGCGCCGCAGCACCGGTATCGGCTTCGATGCCGAGGCCGCACGCAACGAGCCGTCCGCGCAGGACAACGAGACCCGCATCAAGTTCCGCCGCATGCTGCGCAACGGTGAACTGGACGAGCGCGAGATCGAACTGGAAGTGTCGGCCAACGTCAGCATGGACATCATGACCCCGCCGGGCATGGAGGAAATGGGGCAGCAGCTGCGCCAGATGTTCTCCAGCATGGGCGGTGCGAAGGCGCAGAAGCGCACGCTGTCGATCAAGGCCGCGCGTCCGCTGTTGATCGAGGAAGAGGCCGGCAAGCTGGTCAACGAAGACGATATCCGCAGCGCGGCGATCGAAGCCTGCGAGCAGCACGGCATCGTGTTCATCGATGAGATCGACAAGGTCGCCAAGCGCGGTGACAACGTCGGTGGCGGCGATGTCTCGCGCGAGGGCGTTCAGCGCGATCTGCTGCCGCTGGTGGAAGGCTCCAATGTGTCCACCAAGTACGGCACGATCAAGACCGACCACATCCTGTTCATCGCCTCCGGTGCGTTCCACCTGGCCAAGCCCAGCGATCTGATCCCGGAACTGCAGGGTCGTTTCCCGATCCGCGTGGAACTGGGCGCGCTGAGCAAGCAGGACTTCGTGCGCATCCTGACCGAGCCGAAGGCCGCGCTGACCAAGCAGTACGAAGCGCTGCTGCAGACTGAAGGCGTCTCGATGAAGTTCACGGTCGATGCGGTGGACCGCTTGGCCGAGATCGCCTTCCAGGTGAACGAGCGCCAGGAAAACATCGGCGCGCGCCGCCTGCACACGGTGCTGGAGCGCCTGCTGGATACGCTGAGCTATGAGGCCCCGGACCGCGATGGCGAGACCATCAGCATCGACCAGGCCTATGTCGATGCGCATCTGGGTGAGCTGGTGCAGGATCCGGACCTGAGCCGCTACATCCTGTAACGGCACGCAACGATCGGGTGGTAGGAAGAACGGCGGCACTTCGGTGTCGCCGTTTTTTTGCTTCTTCTGTCAAAGGCTGTCTCCGTTTGGGACTGCCGCGAGCGTGAGGGCCCCGCAGCGACCGGCAGGCCCCTAGGCAAATGTCCCCCGGCCGCCGCCGTCCGGCGACGGCCTCCTCCTTGATTTTGCCCAGGGACCTGCCGGCCGCTACGGGGTCCCCATGTGGTCCGCGCACGGGAAAGCCGGCCTTTCTTTGGGCGCCATTGGTCTGTACACGTTGGGGCGCGATGCCCTTGTGGGCGAACTCAAGGGGGAGGGGGGGGCCGCAGGCCGACGCCGGAGGACATTCGCCGGCAAGGGCATCGCGCCCCAGCGCTCGACCAACCAGCCCTTCGCCTCAGGCGTCGTCGTCGGTTGGCAGGGCGGTTGGCGGGGCGCCCGGGGTGAATACACCCGGCTGCACGAATGCGCTGAGGATCGCATCCAGCGTCTGCGCGCCATCGCGCTGGATCTCGAACAGCTCCGGTTCCAGCATCGCGCTGTACAGCACCCCGGTCAGGCTGGTGCTCACGATGCGCGCCACCGTGTCCACGTCTACCCCCGCGCGCAGCTGTCCCAACTCCCGCGCGCGCTGGAACGCGGCCGCGAAAATGCCCAGCTCCTCACGCGATGCCTCCAGCTGCAGCGCCTGCATCGCCTGGCTTTCCACCGACAGATCATTGCGCAGCATGATTTCCATCATGTTGCGCAGGCGTTCGTCTTCGGCCAGCTCCCGGAAGGAGACCAGCAGCGCCGAGCGCAGGTCCAGGATTGGTGTGGTGCGCTTGGCCGAGGTGGTGCGTCGCAGCCGCTCGATGAACGGGACGCGCTCGCGATCGATCATCGCCGTCAGCACTTCGGTCTTGTTCTTGAAGTGCCAGTACACCGCGCCGCGGGTGAATCCGGCGCGCGCGCCGATCATCGCCAGGCTGGTGCCGGCGACCCCGTATTCATGGAAACAGACCTGGGCCGCATCGAGGATGCCCTCGCGGGTGGCCTGCGCCTCTTCTTTGGTTTTTCTGGCCATTGCGCTGTGCAGTTGCTGGATGAAACCGGCCTGAATTGTACCGCTTTACAAACAAACATGCATGTATGTATATTTGCGCCCCACTGATCCTCAGCGAGGACTGCCTGTGAAAGCCGGCGGGTCTCGTTTCGGATATTTGTCGTCATTTGCTGCCTGTTTGTCGTCATTCTTCGCTTTTATCGGAAGTTGGGCTGCAGGCGCGCCCTTTTCCGTCTGCGAGCCCCTACCGCCATGTCCAGAACTCCGTACCGTCTTCTCGCGCTGTCCCTCGCGATCGCCCTGACCGTGTCCGCCTGCGGCGGTGGTGAGCAGGAGGGGCCGCAGGGCGGCCCCGGCCAGGTGACTGTGGCCACCCTGAAAGCCGAGCAGGT
>NZ_JBHFHW010000035.1:42641-42958 GCF_057333975.1 Stenotrophomonas sp. AGC87 | reverse complement strand
CACGACGATGGCCGCCTGGCTGTCGGCCAGCTGCGCGCGGTAGCGCGGATTGGCCAGGAAGGTGAGCTGGCCGGGGCCGGCATGGGCGAGCGTAGCCACGCCATGGATGGCGGTGCTGCCATCACCATGGACCTGCAGGCCAAACTGCTCGGCGAGTTGCTGGGCGGTATAGGTAGGAGTGTTCACCGGGGGAGTTTACCGTGTGCTGCCGAAACGGTCATGCGGGGCGGGGGTTTTGGGTGTGTTGGTCGGTTTGTTGCGGCTCCGGCGCCTTGGTTGCCATCGCGCGGGGGGGGGGGGGGGGGGGGGGGGGGGGG
>NZ_JBHFHW010000035.1:42555-42621 GCF_057333975.1 Stenotrophomonas sp. AGC87 | reverse complement strand
GTCTTGGCCAGGGCCACCCGCCACGACCCCCGACAGTGTCATGCGAGCGCGGCAGGGTAGTGGGGG
>NZ_JBHFHW010000035.1:42221-42443 GCF_057333975.1 Stenotrophomonas sp. AGC87 | reverse complement strand
AACGGTCGGCACCTACCCGAAGCGGCATCGAACGGTCGGCACCTACCAAAGCGGCATCGAACGATAAGTCCCAACCCAAAGCGGCATCGACCAATGATTGGTTCGAACCCAAATCGGAACGGACGCATGATCGCCACCAGCCCCAAAACGAAAACGCCGGGCAAAGCCCGGCGAATGCGTACCGCGTCTGGTGGAGAGGCCCCCTTCTGTTAAGGGGGCCCC
>NZ_JBHFHW010000035.1:31240-42138 GCF_057333975.1 Stenotrophomonas sp. AGC87 | reverse complement strand
GGGGCCCGCGCCGACGGCGCGGGGGATAGGAGGAATCGTTGGGCCCCAAGGTTTGCTGCGCAAACCTTGGGCAATTCACCTTAGGCGGTCAGAACTGACCGCCAAAGGTGAATTGCAGACGCTCGACTTCGTCGCCGTCTTCCTTCTTGAGCGGGAAGGCGTAGCTGATCGAGATCGGGCCGACCGGGGCGCGCCACAACAGGGCAACACCGGTGGACACGCGCAGTTCGTTGGCCTTGAAGTTGTCCACGCCGGTGTACACGTTGCCGAAGTCCACGAAGGCCGAGATGCGGGCCGAGGGGCTGTCGAACAGGCGCGGGAAGTAGGCTTCCACCGAACCGACGGTCTTCAGCGAGCCACCCAGCGGCTGGCCGCGGTTGTAGCTCAGGGTCGGTTCCGAACGCGGGCCGAGGGTGTTGTCCTCGAAGCCACGCACCGAGTTGGTACCACCGGCGTAGAAGTTCTCGTAGAACGGCAGGCCAGCGGCGGTCACCACGCGGGTGCTGCCATCCGGATTGGTGATCACGCGGGTGGTGTCATTGCCGTAGCTGTCGCCGTAGCCGACTTCGGCGCGGGTGTTGATGACCAGCTGCGGGATGATCGGCCAGTACTTGGAGAACTGATAGTTCAGCTTGTAGTACTCGACGGTCGAACCCGGCAGCGTGGTTTCCAGGCCGACGCGCTGGTAGGTACCGCGGGTCGGCATGAAGTAGTCGTTGCGGGTATCGCGCGCCCAGCCCAGCTCGGTGCGCCAGGAATGGAACGTGCGCTGGCCGATGGCATCGATGTAATCGATGATCGCCTGCGGGGTCGAGCCCTGGTAGGTGGTGATCTGGTTGCTGTCGATGCCCACCATCAGCGAGACGGTGTCGTTCTCGGTGATCGGCACGCCGAACACCACCTGCGCGGCACCGTTGGTGCTGTTGTACTGCGCGGTGTTGAAGTCGGAGTAATCCAGTTCGCGCCAGGACAGGTTGTAGCCCAGCGAGACGCCGTCATCGGTGAAGTACGGGTTGGTGTAGCTGAAGCCGTAACGCTGCAGGTAGCTGCTGCGCGAGGCTTCGACCGACACGCGGTTGCCGCCGCCGAGGAAGTTGTTCTGCGACAGCTGCACCGAGGTGGTCATGCCGTAGGACTGCGAATAGCCCAGGCCGAACACGAAGCTGCCCGAGGTGGTTTCCTTGACGTTGTAGACCACGTCGACCTGGTCGTTGCTGCCGGTGACCGGCGGCGTTTCCACATCCACCGATTCGAAGTAGCCCAGGCGCTGCAGGCGGATCTTGGAGCGGTCGATCGCGGCCTGCGAGTACCAGCTGTTCTCGAACTGGCGCATTTCACGACGCAGCACTTCGTCGGAGGTGCGGGTGTTGCCCTTGAAGGTGATGCGGCGCACCGACACGCGCGGGCCGGGAACGACCTGCATGTTGATGGCCACCGTGCGGTCGGCACGGTTGCTGGTCGGGATCGGGTTCACCTTGGCGAACGCGTAGCCGATGTTGGACAGCGAATTGGTGATCTGGTCCGAGCTGAATTCCAGCAGGGCACGCGAGAACGTGTCGCCGGATTTCTGGATCACCATGCGCTCGACATCTTCCTGCGGGAGGATGGTGTCGCCGGTGACCTTGATCTCGGAGATCTTGTACTGCTCACCTTCGGTCACGCCGGCGGTGATGAACATGTCGCGCTTGTCGGGGCTGATCGAGACCTGGGTGGAGTCGATGCTGAAATCCACGTAGCCGCGGTCCAGGTACCAGCCGTTGAGCTTTTCCAGATCGCCGGACAGCTTTTCCTTGGAGTACTGGTCATCGCGGCGGTACCACGAGGCCCAGTTGTGCTCCTTGGATTCCCAGGTTTCCAGGATGTCCTTGGCCGGGAACTTCTCGGTGCCGACCAGGTTGACGTGCTGGATCTTGGCGGCCTTGCCTTCCTTGATCGCGATGGCGATGTCCACGCGGTTGCGGTCCAGCGGGCTCACCGTCGGGGTGATGTCCACGTTGTACTTGCCACGGTCGTTGTACTGGCGGCGCAGTTCCTGGGTCACACGGTCCAGGCTCAGGCGGTCGAAGGTGCCACCCTCGGTCAGGCCGATGTCGCTCAGGCCCTTGAGCAGCTGGTCGCTCTTGATGTCCTTGTTGCCGGTGACGGTCAACTTGTTGATCGCCGGGCGTTCCTTGACCGTGACCACGAGGATGTCGCCCTGGCGGTTGAGCTGGACGTCTTCGAAGAAGCCGGTCTTGTACAGCGCACGGATGGTTTCACCGACCTTGTTGTCGGTGATGGTGTCGCCACGTTCCACCGGCAGGTAGGTGAACACGGTACCGGAGGTGATGCGCTGGAGACCATCCACGCGGATGTCGCTGACGGTGAAGGGCTCGGCTGCCTGCGCCAGGGCGGGCGCGCCGAAACCGGCAACGAGTGCGAGGGCCAGCAGGCGGCGATTGGGGAGTCGCGTCATGTCACGTCCGGTTGGAGTCGATTTCAACATTGCGGGATGCCGGCGCATAAGACGACGACAAAAGGAAAAAAGTTCATCGCGGGACCAGGCCGAGGATGTCGTTGTAGAACGCCAATCCCATCAGCCCGGCCAGCAGCGCCAGGCCCACATACTGCCCGGCAGCCATGGCGCGCTCGCTCAGCGGGCTGCCCTTGACCAACTCGATAAGGTAATACAGCAGGTGCCCGCCGTCCAAGATGGGGATGGGCAACAGGTTGATGATGCACAGGCTCAGCGACAGCAGGGCCAGGAAATACAGGAACCAGTCCAGGCCGCGCTTGGCCGAGACATTGGCGACCCGGGCAATGGTGACCGGGCCGGAGATGTTCTGCAGCGAGGCGTTGCCGGTGACGATGCGGCGCATCATCCCCAGTGAATCGCCCGCCATCCGGGCGGTTTCGCGCAGGGCCACGGGCACTGCCGCAAACGGCCCGAACTTGAGTTCGGCGTCGTATGCCGGGGCATGGGTCTCCGGGAAACCGATGCCGATCTGCCAGGTCGGCTGGCCACGGCCGTCCACGCCCTGACGGGGGGTGATCTCCAGCGCCAGCCGCTCTCCGCCGCGCAGGACGTCGATCATGCCGGGGCCGCCACGCTGGCCGAGCGCGGCGATCTGCGCCGGCACCTGGTCGGCACCTTCGATACGCTGGCCGTCCACGGCCACGATCAGGTCGCCCGGCACCAGCACGCCCTGGGCAGCCGCGTCGGGCAGAACCTTGTCCACCAGCGCCGGCTGCAGCCAGAACTGCCAGCTCAACCCGGTCAGCTGGGGCACGCGGCGTTCATCGAAGCCGGCCGGCAGCTGCGACAGCGGCAGGGTGCGGGTCCGCACCTGGTCCAGGCCGTCGAGGACCTCGACCTTGGCATCGTGACGATCCATCGCCGCGGTGGTCAGCGCCATGCTGGCCTCGCCAGCGGTGGCCACGCTGCGGCCATCGACCTTGACCACACGGTCGCCGGCCTGCAGGCCGGCGGTCTGGGCCATGCCGGTGGTACGGCCGATGGTGGCCGAATAATCCTGTTTCCCGATCACGAACATCGCCCACAGCAGGGCGACGCACAGGATCAGGTTGGCGGCCGGACCGGCGGCGACCACCGCGATCCGCTGCCACACGGTCTTGTGGTTGAAGGCCTGGCCGCGCTCGGCCGGGTGCACCTCGACCTCGCGCTCGTCCAGCATCTTCACGTAGCCGCCCAGCGGAATGGCGGCGATCGCGAATTCAGTGCCGGCGCGGTTGCGGCGCGACCACAGCGGCTTGCCGAACCCGACAGAGAAGCGCAGCACCTTGATCCCGCAACGGCGGGCCACCCAGTAGTGACCGAACTCGTGGAATGTCACCAGCAGGCCAAGGCTGACGATCATCCACCAGACGGATCCGATGAAATCACCCATGGTGATCAGCACTGTAAGGGGGCGTAGGGGGCATTCAGGCGTGGTCGATGGCGGCTTGGGTGATCTGGCGGGCGCGCTGATCGGCGGTCAGCAGGCCCTCCAGTGTATCGGCGGACTCGCTCGACAGTGTTGACAGAGCGTTAGCGACCAGCGCTGGAATGGCAAGGAAAGCTGCCCGCCCCTGAAGAAACGCTGAAACCGCGACTTCATTGGCCGCATTGAGGATCGCCGGGGCGGTGCCACCGGCGGCCATGGCCTGCCAGGCGAGCTTCAGGCACGGGAAGGCCTCGGTGTCCGGGGCTTCAAAATCCAATCGGCCCTGGGTCAGCAGATCCAGCCCGCCGACCCCGGATTCGATCCGCTGCGGCCAGCCCAGGCCGACGGCCAGGGTGGTGCGCATGTCCGGCAGGCCCATCTGGGCCAGGGTGGAGCCATCGACGAATTCGACCAGCGAATGCACCAGGCTCTGCGGATGGACCAGCACGTCGATGCGCTCGCCAGGCACGCCGAACAGATGATGGGCTTCGATGACTTCAAGGCCTTTGTTCATCAACGTCGCCGAATCCACCGAGATCTTCGGGCCCATGGACCACTTCGGGTGAGCAACGGCCTGGGCCGGTGTGACCTGGGCCAGCTGCTCGCGGGTGCGGCCACGGAACGGGCCACCCGAGGCGGTCAGGACGATCCGGCGCACGCCGGCCCCATCGAGGCTCGCATCGCGGGAGCGCAGGCACTGGAAGATCGCGCTGTGCTCACTGTCGATCGGAATGATCTCGGCCCCGGCGGCCGCGGCCTGGCGCATCAGCAGTTCGCCGGCCAGCACCAGCGATTCCTTGTTGGCCAGCAGGATGCGCCTGCCGGCCGCGGCGGCGGCCAGGGTCGAGGACAGCCCGGCGGCCCCTACGATGGCGGCGACCAGGGTGTCGCAGACATCGCTGGCGGCCAGCTGGTCCAACGCCGCAGCGCCCGCATGGGCCTGGGTGGCCAGGCCGGCGTCACGCAGGCCGTCGCGCAGGGCGGCATACCGCGATTCGTCCGCGATCACCGCATGGGCCGGGCGGTGCACGGCGCACAGGGCGACCAGCGCATCGACCTGGCGGCCGGCGGCCAGCACGGTGACCTGGTAGCGGTCCGGATGGCGCGCGATGACGTCCAGCGCGGATGCGCCGATCGAACCGGTGGCGCCGAATACGGCGACCTGGCGGGGGGCAGAAGCGCTGGCCATGGTTAGAACCCGAAGATTTCCTTGCCGAGTGCGAACACCGGCAGGGCGGCGAGAACGCCGTCGATACGATCGAGCACGCCGCCATGGCCCGGGATGATATGGCCCGAATCCTTGGCGCCGGCGTGGCGCTTGATCAGGCTCTCGTAGAGATCGCCCAGCACCGAGGCGAACACGGTGACCACGGCGGTGATCACCAGGCCGACCAGATGGCCGCTGTCGATACCGGCCAGCCAGCCGAAGCCCAGCGCCACGATCAGGCCGGCGACCATGCCGCCACCCAGGCCTTCCCAGGTCTTGTTGGGGCTGATCCGCGGGGCCAGCTTGGTGCGCCCGAAGGTGCGGCCGGCGAAGTAGGCGCCCGAATCGGCGGCCCAGACCACGGCCAGCGCGGTCAGCAGCCACAGATGGCCGTTGTCACCGCTGGCATGGATGAGCACCAGCGAGGCCCAGGCCGGAACGATCGCCAGGGTGCCGGCCAGCAGCTTGAGCGCACGCGCCGGGCTGCTCGGGCTGGCGCCGAAGGTGAAGAACCGCAGCCACAGCAGCGCCATCAGCCACCAGCCGATGCCGATCAGTGCGGCGATCTGGTACAGCACCAGCGAGCCGGCATCGGCCCACACGATCAGCACCATCAGCACCAGATTCAGCACCAGCAGCACGGTGCGGGCGAGGGTATCTTCGACGTCGGCCAGCTTCAGCCATTCCCACAGGCCGATCAGGAACACGGCGGCGGCCGCGGCGGCCAGCCACTGGGTGGGCAGCATCAGGATGGCGAGAATGGCGACCGGCGCCATGATCAGCGCGGCGATGACTCGGGTCTTGGTCATGGGGAAGAGGTCTCGGTGGCCAAGGCGGCGATCTGGGCACTGGTCAGGCCGAAACGGCGTTCACGCGAGGCATAGGCGTCGATCGCCTGCTGCAGGACGGCGGCGTCGAACTCGGGCCACAGTACGTCGGTGAACCACAGTTCGGTGTAGGCCAGCTGCCAGAGCAGGAAATTGCTGATGCGGGTATCGCCACCGGTGCGGATGAACAGATCCGGCGGCGGCAGGTCGGCCAGGGCCACGCGGCTGCTCAGCATCGCTTCGTCGATCTGCTCGGGCAGCAGCCGGCCGGCCGCGCCCTCGGCGGCCAGTTCGCGCGCGGCGCGGGCGATGTCCTGGCGGCCACCGTAGCTGGCGGCGATGTTCAGCGTCATCGCGCGGTTGTCTGCGGTGCGCTGTTCGGCCAGCTGCATGCGGCTGACCAGCCCGGCGCCGAAACGCTCGCGCTCGCCGATGAAGCGCACACGCACGCCACGCCGGTGCAGCTCGTCCACTTCGCGGTCGAGGGCATTGAGGAACAGCTTCATCAGCGCGTCGACCTCATCGCTCGGCCGGCCCCAGTTTTCACTGGAGAAGGCGAACAGGGTCAGCGCGGCGATGCCGTGGTCGAGGCAGAAATCGATGGTGCGGTTGACCGCGCGCGCGCCGGCACGATGGCCGATCACGCGCGGGCGACGACGCTTCTGCGCCCAACGCCCGTTGCCATCCATGATGATGGCAACATGGCGCGGCATGGGCGCGTCGGAACTGCTGGTCGGGGCCTGGGACATAGGGCTCAGACCGCCATCAGTTCCTTTTCTTTTTCGGCGACAACACTATCGACGTCCTTGATGGACTTGTCGGTCAGCTTCTGGATGTCGTCTTCGCCGCGCTTCTTGTCGTCTTCGCTGATCGCCTTGTCCTTGATCAGGGTGGCGATCGCCTTGTTGGCGTCCTGGCGGATGTTGCGGATGGCGATCTTGGCGCCTTCGCCTTCCTTCTGCACCTGCTTGCCCAGCTCCTTGCGGCGCTCTTCGGTCGGCGGCGGCAGGTTCAGGCGGATGACGGTGCCGGCCACGTTCGGGGTCAGGCCGAGGTCGGAGGCATAGATCGCCTTTTCCACGTCCTTGATCATGCCCTTGTCGAACAGCGTGATGACCAGCGAGTGGCCCTCGGAGACGCTGATCGAGGCGACCTGGTTCAGGGGGGTGTCGGTGCCGTAGGCCTTGACGGTGATGCGGTCCAGCAGGGCCGGGGAAGCACGGCCGGTGCGGATGGAGGTGAGGGTGTGCTTCAGAGCATCGATGCTCTTTGCCATGCGCGTCTGCGCGTCCTGCTTGATTTCGTTGAGCATCGCCCGAATCCTGGATGTAACTGGGAATCGGGCGATTATAGGCGAAGAAGGGCCTTCGCCGGGCCGTTCAGGGCGCCCGGCGTGGGGCGCCGCTCAGGCTCAGCTGTTGTCGCGGCCCTGCACCAGGGTGCCGATGTTGTCGCCGTGCAGGATCTTGAGCAGCTCGCCCGGCTGGCCCATGTCGAACACGCGCAGCGGCAGATCGCTGTCGCGGGCCAGCGCGAAGGCGGCCGTATCCATCACTTCCAGCCCGCGGCGGATCACTTCGTCGTAGGTCAGGCTGTCGAAACGGACCGCGTCGCTGTACTTGTTGGGGTCCTTGTCGTACACGCCGTCGACCTTGGTGGCCTTCAGCAGCAGGTCCGCGCCGATCTCGATCGCACGCAGGGCCGCGCCGGAATCGGTGGTGAAGAACGGGCTGCCGACGCCGGCGGCGAAGATCACCAGGCGGCCCTTTTCCAGGTGGCGGATGGCGCGGCGACGGATGTAATCCTCGCAGACGTCATTGATCTTGATCGCGCTCATCACGCGGGCCTTGGCGCCCAGCTTCTCCAGGGCGTCCTGCATGGCCAGTGCGTTGATCACGGTGGCGAGCATGCCCATCTGGTCACCGGTGACCCGGTCCATGCCGCCTGCGGCCAGGCCGGCGCCGCGGAAGATGTTGCCACCGCCGATCACCAGGGCCACTTCGGCACCGGCGGCCTGCGCTTCCATCACCTCGCGGGCGAGGCGGTGGATCACCTTGGGGTCGATGCCGTAGTCCTCGTCTCCCATCAGCGCCTCCCCGGAAACTTTCAACAGGATGCGGCGATAGGCGAGCTTTGACATGGCGATCTCTGGGTGCGTGGAAAACGCCCGGATTCTACTGGAAGCCGGGCCATCGGGCAGCATAAATTTGCTGCACTGCGGCGTATGGAGGCGCTGCGGCGGCCGCGATGACGGCGCCGCGCGCGGGTCGGGCTCAGGCCGGTGCGGTACTGGGCGAGCGCGCGATGACGCGGTTGCGGCCCAGGTTCTTGGAGCGGTACAGCACGTCGTCGGCGGCTTTGAGCAGGTCCTGAACATCGGCGAAACGCTCGTAGCCCCCCTGGGTGGCCACGCCGGCCGAGAAGGTCACGAACAGCGGGCCACTGGCCGCTTCGGCCATCGGCGTGTTGACGATCGTGGCCAGCACCCGCCGGACCACTTCCAGCGCGACCGGCTCGGTGGTATTGGGCAGCAGCGCGATGAATTCCTCGCCGCCGAAACGGGCCACCGTATCGCTGTTGCGCAGCTGCTCCTGCAGCTTCGTGGCAAACATGCGCAGCACCTGGTCACCCATGAGGTGGCCGTGGGCATCATTGATCTTCTTGAAATCGTCCAGGTCGATGAAGGCGACCGAGAGTGGCCAGCCATGGCGGGTGGCGCGCAGGAATTCCTGCTCGAGCACGGCTTCGAGCTGGCGGCGGTTGAGCACGCCGGTCAGTGCATCGCGGTGGGCCTGCTCGGCCAGCCGGTTGGCGCGCGCTTCGAATTCATCCGCACGCTGGCGGGCCAGGGCGGCGTCCTGCATCTCGCGCAGGTTGCGCAGCGTGGCCAGTTCCTGGGCATGGTCGATCAGCTGCTGCACGCGCGAGGGCGAGAACAGCGGGGTTTCAAACAGGGTGCTGATATCCGGCAGCGATTCGCCGATGCGGGCCAGCACCTGGTCGAACTGGGCGCTGTCCAGGCCGAGGGTATCGTGCACGCGCTGCAGCGCATGTTCGCGCGCGGCATCGGCATCGGTGCCGAGCCAGATATCGGCCACGGCGCCGGAAAGGGCAACGCAGTTCTGGAAATTGTCTTCGCCGATGGCAGGCGATTCGCTGTGCGCGATGCTGTCCACCAGGTAGCGGGGCAGGCCCCATTCTTCGGCCACCCACGCGCCGACATCGGCATGGCTGCACTGCAGGTGCTCGCGCTCCAGTGCGACCAGGGCGTCGTTGTCGGTCGCCTGGCGCAGCAGCGGGAGATAGGTCTCCGGCTGCGCCTGGGCGAGGGCGAGTACGCCGATGTCCTGCAGCAGGCCGGCCAGCATCAATTCCTCGGCCTTGCGCAGGCCGCGGGCCTGGCCGAGCAGGCTGGCTGCCAGTGCGCTGAGGATGCTGCGGCGCCACGCGCGCTCGCGCAGGTCCTGGCCATCGCCGGCCGCGGTCAGGTTCTGGGTGACGGTGAAGCCCAGTGCGAGGCTGACAGTGGCATTCAGGCCGAGCATGGTCAGTGCCTGGCCAAGGTTCTCGATGCGTCGGCGGCTGGCATACAGCGGTGAATTGGCGATGCGCAGCATGCGGGCACTCAGCGCCATGTCGATGGCGATGATGTCGGCGGCGGTGGTGATGTCCGCTTCCGGATCCTGCGCCAGTTCGATGATGCGCAGGGCAATACCGGGCGGGGAGGGCAGGTTGCGGCAGAGCGCCAGGGCGGCTGTCAGCTCGGGAGGCATGGCGGGCTTTTCAGTGTGTTGGGGCAAGAATACCTGAGGTACATCACAGTTTCGTCCTTGATTTCTTGCGTTGACGCGGCAGATCGGTTTGGGAGTATTGCCCTGATCCGGCACACAAAGCAAAGCCAATGGACAAAAAAAAGAAGCCGCGGAGTCCGCGGCTTCTTTCGTAACACATTCGAGCGGTGAAGATCAGGCCAGGCCGGCCTGCTTCATCACTTCGGCGGCGTAGTCTTCCACCACCTTCTCGATGCCTTCGCCGACCGCCAGGCGCTGGAAGCCGACCACGTCGGCACCGGCGGCCTTCAGGACCTGCTCGACCGACTGGTTGGTGTCCAGCACGTACGGCTGGCCGTACAGGGTCACTTCGTTGACGATCTTGGCGATCTTGCCGCTGATGATCTTTTCCAGGATATCGGCCGGCTTGGACTTGTCCTTGTCGGACATCTTGGCCAGTTCGATTTCCTTTTCCTTGGCGACGAACTCGGCCGGCACATCGGCGGCCTTGTTGTGCGGCGGGTTCATGGCAGCCACGTGCATGGCCAGGCCACGGGCCAGCTCTTCGTTGCCGCCGGCCAGTTCAACCAGCACGCCGATGCGGCCGCCGTGCACGTAGGCAGCGACGTTGTTGGTCGATTCCAGGCGCACGATGCGACGCACGTCGACCTTCTCGCCGACCTTGGCGATGACAGCAGCGCGGGCTTCTTCGATCGTCTCGCCGGACGGCAGCTTGGCGGCCTTCAGGGTGTCGATGTCGGCAGCGCCCGAGCTCAGCGCGGTGGCAGCAACAGCCTTGGTGAAGTCCAGGAAGTTGCTGTCCTTGGCGACGAAGTCGGTTTCCGAGTTGACTTCGACCAGCACGGCCTTGCCGCCGTCCTGGGCTGCCACGATGATGCCTTCGGCAGCCACGCGGTCAGCCTTCTTGTCGGCCTTGGCCAGGCCGGACTTGCGCAGCCATTCGGCCGAGGCGTCGATGTTGCCGCCGTTTTCGACGAGTGCCTTCTTGCACTCCATCATGCCGGCGCCAGTGCGCTCGCGCAGTTCCTTGACCAGGGAAGCAGTGATTTCCACGGGATTTCCTCACGAAAGAAAGGGGTTGGGCCGGCATGGTGGCCGGCCCGTGTGACAGGTGTCCTGTCGTCGCGCCATCGGCAGCGGACAGGAGCGG
>NZ_JBHFHW010000035.1:17063-31149 GCF_057333975.1 Stenotrophomonas sp. AGC87 | reverse complement strand
CCCCCCCCCCCCCCCCCCCCCCCGGGCCTGGATCAGGCCTGGGCTTCGCCAGCGGCCGGAGCGTCGGCAGCCGGGGCTTCAGCGGCCGGAGCGGCAGCAGCCGGAGCGGCAGCAGCCTTCTTGGCCGGAGCGCGGCGGGCCGGCTTGGCTTCTTCGGTGGCGGCAGCGTCGGCGAACTCTTCTTCACGGACGGTGGCAGCGTGCGGAGCAGCGGCCTTGCCTTCCAGCACGGCGTCGGCAGCGGCGCGGGCGTACAGCTGCACAGCGCGGATGGCGTCGTCGTTGCCCGGGATCGCGTAATCGACCAGTTCCGGGTTGTAGTTGGTATCGACAACAGCGATCACCGGGATGCCGAGCTTCTTGGCTTCCTTGATGGCGATGTCTTCGTGGCCGATATCGATGACGAAGATCGCGTCGGGCAGACGGTTCATGTCCTTGATGCCGCCCAGCGAGGCTTCCAGCTTGTCGCGCTCGCGACGCAGGCCCAGCACTTCGTGCTTGACCAGCTTGTCGAAGCTGCCGTCGGTCTCACCGGCTTCCAGTTCCTTCAGGCGGGCAACCGACTGCTTCACGGTACGGAAGTTGGTCAGGGTGCCGCCCAGCCAACGCTGGTTCATGAAGGGCATGCCGCAACGCTCGGCTTCTTCACGGATCGACTCACGGGCGCTGCGCTTGGTGCCCAGGAACAGGATGGTGCCGCGCTTCTGCGCAACGCTGGAAATGAAGTTCATCGCGTCATTGAAGAGCGGAACGGTCTTTTCCAGGTTGATGATGTGGATCTTGCCGCGGGCGCCGAAGATGTACTGGCCCATCTTGGGGTTCCAGTAACGGGTCTGGTGGCCGAAATGGACGCCGGCTTCCAGCATCTGACGCATGGTGACCTGGGGCATTGCAGTAACTCCTGATAGGGAACCGGCCGCCACGGGTAATAGTTGGGCGGTCCGCCGTGAGGCGGGGGGTTCCGGGGTTTGGCTTCCCTGTCGCTTCCGTGACCGAACTCCTTGCGGAGCACCCCGGCACGGATATGGGCGGCAGGTGTGGATTCACCGGTGACGTCCGGTGTTGACGTGTTTCCTGCTTCGATGAGGCAGGAGATCCGGTCGATTATAGCCCGGCCTGGGCCGGTGGCGCAATTGTAGGGGGCATCCCGCCCAGCACGACCTCTTCGCCATCCTCCAGGCGGGCGCGGAATTCACCGCCCGCGTACGCCTCGGGGCGGCCGGGCAACGGCCAGCGGCGCGTCTGCCGGGGCAGTACGTAGCCTGCCAGGCCGGCCACCACGCGGTGACGGGCGCCAGCGGCGTCGATGAAGACCAGGTCGGTCAAGCGGGCATGGTCGCTGCCGGCATTGTAAAGACGGAGCACGGGGCCGGCCGCTGCGGTTTCCACGAAGGCACCCAGCGCAGGCCGGTCCCGTATGGGGGTGGCCGGAGCCAGGAACACCGGCAGAGAAACCCGCAGCGGCGGGCTGGCTTCGTGGGCCTGGATAACCAGCCGGTAGCCCCGCTCCACTGCCTCGGGAGGGGGCGCGAGCCGGACCACACGCATCCGTTGGCGGGTGTTGGGGGCGATGTGCAGCTCGGCGGGGCTCAGGGCCACGTCCTCGGCGGGCACCAGCACCTCGCTGTCTTCGGTCTGCTCCCACCGGTACAGCCGTGCCTGACCGGACCAGGGGCGGGGCTCCGGGTTGTACAGCCACACTTCGGCCTGCATCGCCCGGGCCGGGATGCTCACGCGCAGCGGCGACACCTCCAGCGCGGTGGCCGGGCCACTCCCGCCCAGCAGGGCGATCAGCAGCCAGCGGCTGGCTAGAACGTGAGAGTGAGCCACGGGCGCTCCCGCGCGCTGCCCGCACCGGGCTCCAGGGCCGGCGTCAACGCCTGCACTTGGGGCGGAGGCGGCGCTGGCGCGTCGCTGCGCTGGTGGGCCACTGCGCACGATGCGGTCGGAACCGCGCTGTCCAGCGCACAGCCTTCCACGATGCGCAGGTTGATGCGCACGGCCGTTCCCTGCGCGGCGATGGCGGCGGGGAGCGGGCTCAGGCCCAGGGCGATGCCCAGCAGGGCGTGGGTGCGGCAGCGACGATTCATGCGGAACGACAGCAGGGGGATGTCGCCATTATCGGCCGTCGCAGGTGCGGCTTGAGCAGTCCCGTGCCGGAATCGCCACCTCAGTACGTGATCGTGACCTTGATCTGGTCGTTGTACGTACCCTCCGCGACCGCGCCGGTGGTCGGCGGCGCGCGGCCATACACGGTCAGGCTCTGGGCGCTGCCGGTGCCGGTGCCCGAGACCAGATCCACCCCGCTGGTGCTGCCCCAGCGTGTGCTGCGGCCGCTGTTGCTGTAAAGCTCGTATGGAATGAAGTAGGCGGGGTTGGTGGTGTGGCGCATGCGGCGCGTGGTGCCCTGCGGGTACAGGCCGTTGTCCAGCGCGATCGTGTAGGCGGTGCGGTTGAGGCAGGTCAGGCCGATGGTCGATGTCTGGTCGCGGTTGCTGGTGATGGCGCCGGCATTGGTGCCGAAATCCATGTCCGTGGTGACGTACGTGCTGCACTGGGGCAGGACGTTGGCGGTGACGGTGAACGGGAAGCCGCTGGTGGCGGTTTTGTGGCCGCCGACACCGCCCGTCGTGCTGCACAGTGCCGGCGTTGTGGCGGTGCCGGTCAGGACCTGGTTGAAGGCGTACTCCAGGGTGACCCCTGCGCCGCTGAAGGCGCTGGAATACGCCCCGGCAGATAGTGTCTGTCCGGCAGGAATCTGGCCGTAGATGACCACGTTGGTGGTTCCGCTGCCGCCGATCAGGGGGACGGAGTAATTGATGTCCAGACTCCGTGCCGGTGGAGCCCCGCCTGGCACGAGTCCCCAGATGACCGTCCGCGCAGGGTTGGTATACAGCTGGTAACTGAGTGCGTCGCCGTTTGCATCGGTCATGCTGCGCATGGGGGTGAAGGTTGCGCCGGTCGTTCCGGTGCCGAGCCCCACGCACATGCGTACCGAGGCACTGCCCAGGATGCTCAGGCCGGCGCTGCTGCAGTTGATGTCGAACGAGGTCATCGTATTGGTCGGTCCGGTCGCTTGGCTGCCGATCGTGCCGAACGCCAGAGTGACCGGCGTGGTCGCAGTACAGGTGGTATCCGCGCGCGCCACACCGGGAGCGCACAGCCCCAACAGCATCGCCAGCAGCAGGAAGGCGCGGGCGCTCATCGGTCCGTCCCGGGCAGGCAGGGCAACGGGCCAAGCCGGGCCGGCCGGGTGCTGTTCTCCGGCTGCATGCTCAGCGTCACGCTGCACCGTCCCTGTGGTGTATCGACCTGCAGCCGGGTCGCTGGCGCCAGGTTCTCCAGATAGGCCTCGCCGCCATAGCCGACCGTCGCGCTGCGCCCGTCCGGCAGGCGGACCTGGCTGCCGGCATCCAGCGCAGTGCCTTGGGCATCGTGCAGCACCACGGTCAGGGCACGGGTGCGCCGCAAACCGAAGCCCACGCCCAGGCCAGCGCTCTGCCGTGGGGTGACCCAGGTGTCGACCCGGTCGGCGCGCAGGTCGGCCGGCAGGTCCAGGGTATCGATGGACAGACGGTTGCGCTGCCAGGACAGCAGGGGAGTGACGAGCAGCAGGCCATTGGCATCGGTCACCCCGATCAGGCGATTTTCCAATCGCACCGGGATGCCCGCATACCCGTTGGTGGAGACCACGGCGAAGGCATCGGGCACTTCGCGCGCGGCAAACAGATGGCCCCCCATCCACACCAGGCTGCCAGCGGCGTTGCCATAGGCGAAATTGGCATCACCCTGGCGCGACACGCCCACCGAATAACGCCCGACCCGGTTCAACCAGCCCAGCTCGGCCAGGCCACCCGCGCCGCCGTCACCCTCGCGCGCCTGCACCCGCCAGCCGTAACCGCCCTGACTGCCATCACCTGGCACGGGCTGGGAAACATCCAGCGCGTACAGGCTGCGGTCCCCGTTGCGCTGCGCCGAGAGGCTGCTCTGCCGGTTGCGGCCCAGGCTCACCGATACCGACAGGTACACGCTGCGGTCGCGACGTTCGGACAGGTTCTGGTTGAATGAGAGATAGGACGACCAGCGCTCGGAGAAGCGCTTGTTCCAGAACACGCTGGCGTAGCGGTTGTCATCGCCATCGGGGTAGGACAGGCGCAGGTAGCTGGCGCTGAGCGACCCGGCGCGGCCCAGTGTGGCGCCCAGTGTGAGCTGATCGATCACGTCCGGTGGCAACGACCCCTGTAGCGCGCCCAGGTCGCGATAGGCGCCATGGGTACGGCGGGTGGAGGCGTTGACGTTGAAGCGGCGGTTGTTCCAGCTGTACCCCAGCGCCCATTGGCCGCCGTCCAGACCGTCCATGCGGCTGCGCGCATAGGCAGCGTTGAAGACCCCGGCGTGGCCGAGCAGCCACCAGCCGCCGGCCCCTGCCGTGGTCACACCGCCACCGCCTTCGGCATGCAGTTCGGCGGTGAAACGATCGCTGGCCCCGTAGCGCCAGGTGCCGCTGCCCAGAGTGGGCGACTCGTAGGCGAACGAGCGCACACCGTAGTCGCGGCGCATCCTGCCTACCCCAAGCGACCAGTCCGACAGCCCCTTGGCCAGCAATTGCTGGGTGCCGTAGAAGGAAAAATCCAGCGTCTGCATGCGGCCGTACGCATCGGTGATCACCACCTGGGCGTTGCCGGTGCCGCTGATCCCGGGCTGTGCGGCCAGCTGGAACGGCCCGACCGGCACCTCGCCGTTGTACTGGCGCAGGCCATCCACATACAGTTCCACATTGGACGGCACCACCGCCTCGCCCAGAAAGCTTGGCGTCGGGGTCAGCACGCGGTAAGGCTGCAGGCCGTAGTTGCGCCCGATCTGGATGCCGCCCATCCGCACCGGCCGGCTCCAGTCGACGAACCCGCTGAAGAAATCGCCGACGGTCAACGTCACGGCCTGATCGGGGAAATCCAGTGCCCAGTGGCTGTCCAGGCGAACGCTTTCTCCGTGCCAGTCGCGGTTGCCATCCTGATAGGTGCGGTTGAGCTGGGTGCTCTCCAGCACGCCGCGGCCCAGGCCGAACAATCGCCACTGCGTGGTCGCGGTGAGGTTCCCGAGCGTGTCGTTGTGGCTGGCGTACAGGTCGTAGTTGAGCAGCGCCCCCGGCGAGGCAGTGGCGGCAGGTGCCGTCTCGGTGGCCTTTTCCAGCTGCGTGACCGGCAACTGCAGTTGCGACAGCGGCACCTCCAGCGCCAGCGTCTGCAGCGCCGCGTCGTAACGGACCACCACGCCAGTGAGCTGGTCCAACGCGACCGGCTCGTCGCCTCGCGCCGGGAAGCCGAGCTGGCGCAGCGTGGCGGCGGGAGCGCTGATCTGTCCGCCCAACAGTGAGAACGGCAGCAGCCCGCGTGGGCTGCGGTTGAGGGTCACCTCCAGATAGAGCGTCTGCGGCGCGGTCAGCGGTGTGGGGGGCGGCAGCATCGCCTCGCCGGATGCGCCGGCCGCCCCGATGTCCGCCTCGCCGGCCCAGGCCGCGGACGGGAACAGGCTGCCGGCCAGCGCGATCCGCACGCAGGCCTCAGCGAGACGGTGGCGCGGGGGACAGTGGCGTCGGTACGGACTCGCCATTGATCTTCGCCGAGAGGGTGCTGCCGACCATGTGTGCTGCGGTGATCTCCAATGGCCAGCGCATGGTCTGGCCGCTGAGGACGTACCCCACCAAGCCGGGCTGGAAAACCTGCGGGCGTTCCAGAGTGCCCAGGGCCAGATCGGCGATCTGGGCGTAGCTGTTGCCGCTGTTGTGCACCTCCAGCAGCAGCTGGCCGTCATCGCCGGGTAGCACGCGGGCCTGCAGCGTGGGTTTCAGCGGATGCTCGCCGGCCGGCTGGATGAACACCGGCAGCGAGTAGCGCAGGACGAACTGCATGCCGCGCCGGTCCGGATCCAGTGCCGGCACTTCATCGACGATCACCCGGTACGCGAGCTGCTCGACCGGTGCGTCCGGCTGCGCACGAACCACGCGGATCAACTGCTGCTGCCCGGCGGCCAGTGACTGCATCGGTGGGCTGACCACCAGCTCCGCAGTGGGCTCCAGCGCGTCCTTGCCATCACGCTGGGTCCAGCGGAATACCCGGGCCTGCACATCCACCGGCGCGGCGCCGCTGTTGCTGACCCACAGCGCTTCGGCGTTCTGGCGTGGAGTGAGCTGCAGTGAGGTCGGGGCAACCTGCAGGCTGGCTGCCGAGGCGCTGCCTGCCAGGACCAGCCACGGCCACGCCCATGCAGCCACCATCGTGGGCCGCCGCCGGCGCCCGCGTGCGAGTGTCGGCATGGGAACCTCAGTAGGAAATGGTGGCGGTGACGGTGTCCTGGTAATTACCGGTGGCGGCGTTGTTCACGCTTGGGTTGGCGATCTGGCCATAGATGTTGAAGGCGAACGGCAGGCCGGTGCCGGTGGCAGCGACCGTGTTGGTGCCGGTGGTGGCGCCCCAGACAGTGGCATGGCCTGCATCCTGGTAGAGCTGGTAGCCCACGAAGTTGTTGGCGGTGACCGCGGCGTTGGTGTTCTTCATGCGCCGGGTGGTCACGTCGTTGGCGGTGCCAGCGTTGGAACCGGCGTTCAAGGCGATCGTGTAGGGGGTCAGCGCCGAACATTGCGCGGTGATGGTGCCCTGCGCGTTGGACGGGGTAGTGGCCGTGGACAGCGCCGAGCCGAAGTCCACGTCCGTGGCGGCTGCAGCGGTGATCGTGCAGGCCTTGGTGATGATGATCTTGACGTTGAAGGTCGTGGTATCGGCCGCCACGGCGGGCGCAGCGAGGCTGGCAAGGGCCAAGCTCAACAGGGCAGGACGGAGAAATCGCATGGGCATGCTCCTTGGACGCGGGTCCTTGCTGAACAACACGATGCTGCCGAACGGTGACGCGATGGAACGGTGTTGATCCGGTTATAGGTTTGCCCTTGTAGGGAACTCGCGAGATTTGGCCCATTCAATGGCCGTTTTCGGCACAAACCTTCGATCTGAGACGTCCATCGCATTCATTCATGGACCTGACTGGATGCCCGCCCCAACCGCGGCTGTCAGCGTTCCATCCGATCCCGTTCAGATTGGCCCCGGATCGGCGATAATGGGCGCCATGAGCGTGAATCTGAAAACCCCCGAGGAAATCGAACTGATGCGCATCGCAGGCCGTCTGGCCAGCGAGGTGCTCGACGTCGTCACCCCCCACGTCAAACCGGGCGTGACGACCGAAGAGCTGGACCGCATCTGCCACGACCACATCATCAATGTGCAGAAGGCGACACCGGCCAATGTCGGTTACCGCGGCTTCCCGAAGACGGTCTGCACGTCGGTCAACAACGTGATCTGCCACGGCATCCCCAGCGAAGCCAAGGTCCTCAAGGACGGCGACATCGTCAACATCGATGTGACCGTGATCAAGGACGGCTGGCACGGCGATACCAGCCGCATGTACTACGTCGGCACGCCGTCGGTCATGGCCAAGCGCCTGGTCGATGCGACCTATGAAGCCATGTGGCGCGGCATCCGCGCGGTCAAGCCGGGCGCGACGCTGGGCGATATCGGCCATGCGATCCAGAGCTATGCCGAAGCCGAGCGCTTCAGCGTGGTGCGCGAGTACTGCGGCCATGGCATCGGCAAGGTCTACCACGACGAACCGCAGGTGGTGCATTACGGCCGTCCGGGCCAAGGCCTGGTGCTGCAGCCCGGCATGACCTTCACCATCGAGCCGATGATCAACGAGGGCACCCGCTACAACAAGGTGCTTCCGGATGGCTGGACCGTGGTCACCAAGGACCGCAAGTTGTCGGCGCAGTGGGAGCACATGGTCGCGGTCACCGAGACCGGCGTCGACGTGCTGACCCTCTCGCCCGGCGAATCGCAGGTCTGAGCATGCTGCCGGCGAGCCCGATGCTGGACGCGCCGGCCGATTCCGTCGCCGACCCGGACTGGGCGGCGTTGGCGCGCCAGTCGCTGCAACAGACCGACGCGCGGCTGTACCGCCGCTTCGACCAGAACGACAACATCGAACGCCTGCTCGCCCTGCGCGCGCGGGCAGCCGATCACCTGATCCGGCTGGCCTGGCAACGCTGCCTGCCTGCCGGTTCGGGGATGGCGCTGTTCGCGGTGGGCGGCTACGGGCGCGGCGAGTTGTTCCCGCGCTCGGATATCGACGTGCTGGTGCTGGGCACGCCCGAGCAGCAGCGCCGGCACGAGTCCGGGCTGGCGCGTTTCTTCGCCCTGCTGTGGGATTGCGGCCTGCCGGTCAGCCACGCGGTGCGTTCGCCGGCTCAATGCACCCAGGCCAGCGCCGACCAGACGGTGCTCACCGCGCTGATCGAGTCGCGCCCGGTGGTCGCCGATGACGCCGCGCGTCAGGCACTGAAGGCGGCGGTGAACGTGGAGGGCCTGTGGCCGCCACGCGAATTCTTCCTCGCCAAGCGCGAAGAGCTGCTGGCCCGCCATCAGCGTTTTGGCGACACCGCCGACAATCTTGAGCCGGACATCAAGGACGGCCCCGGCGGGCTGCGCGATCTCAATACGCTGGGCTGGATGGCACTGCGGGCGTTCGGCGTGCGCGACCTGGAAGCGCTGGTCGGTCTCGGCCATCTCGGCCCGGATGAAGCGGCCGCGCTCAAACGCGAACGGTGTGCGCTGGCGCGGCTGCGTTTCGGCCTGCACCTGGTCGCCAACCGGCCGGAAGAACGCCTGCGGTTCGATTACCAGAAGACACTGGCCGCCCGCTTGGGGTTCGAAGACGACATCGAAAGCCTGGCCGTGGAAAAGATGATGCAGGGGTTCTACCGCAGCGCCACCGTGGTGCGGCGGATCAGCGACCGCCTGCTGCAGCGCTTTGAAGAACAGTTTGATGGCGAAGCAGTCCCAGAGCCGGTGAGCGTGGGCTTCTCGCTGCGCCGTGGCTACCTGGCTGCCAACGATCCAGCTTGGCCCCAGGGTGATATCGAACAGGTGTTCGCGCTGTTCTCCAGCTGGGCCTACAACCCGGATGTGCGCGGCCTGCACTCGCTGACCGCGCGCGCGCTGGCCGAATCGCTGCCGGAGCTGGCGGCATACACCGAGGCAAGCGCTGCGGCGCGCGAGCAGTTTTTGGCGCTGCTGCGCAGCCCGCGCGCGGTCGATACCCTGGCGCGGATGGCACGCCTGGGCGTCCTCGGCCAGTGGATCCCCGCGTTCGCGCAGGTCTCCGGGCGCATGCAGTTCGATCTGTTCCATGTTTACACCGTGGACCAGCACACGCTGATGGTGCTGCGGAACATCGGCCTGTTCGCCAGCAGCCGCGCGGATGAGCGCTTCTCGATCGCACATGAAGTCTGGCCGCGCCTGCGCAAGCCGGAGCTGCTGCTGTTGGCCGGCCTGTTCCATGACATCGCCAAGGGCCGCGGCGGCGATCACTCCGAACTCGGTGCGGTGGATGCGCGCGAATTCTGCCAGGCACTGGCGCTGAGCAGCTCCGATACCGAGCTGGTCGCCTGGCTGGTCGAACAGCACCTGCGCATGTCGGTCACCGCGCAGAAGCAGGACATCTCCGATCCGGAGGTGATCCATCGCTTCGCCACCCTGGTGGCCAGCCGCGACCGGCTGGACTATCTCTATCTGCTGACCTGCGCCGATATCGCCGGGACCAGCCCCAAGCTGTGGAATGCGTGGAAGGACCGTCTGCTGGCCGACCTGTATTTCGCCGCGCGCCGCGCGCTGCGCGACGGGCTGGAGAACCAGATGCCGGCCGCCGAGCGCGTTGCCGAAGCGCGCGAATCGGTGCGTCAGCTGGTGCGTGAGCGCGGCTACGACGATCCCACCATCGATCGCCAGTTCACGGTGATGCCCGATGAGAGCTTCATCCGGCTGCGCCCGGAACAGCTGGCCTGGCAGGCCGCTGCGCTGGTGCCGTTGAAGCAGGGCCAGACCCTGGTCAAGGTGCGCAGGCTGACTCCCGAGGACGACGCACTGGAAGTGTTCGTGCACTCGCCCGACCGCGACGGCCTGTTCGCCGCGATCGTGATGACGCTGGACCGCAAGGGCTACACCATCCATCGCGCGCGCGTGCTGGACGGTCCGGTCGATACCATCTTCGATACCTTCGAAGTGACCCCGGCCGACAGCTTCGCCGATGGCGATGCGCTGCGCCTGGAGGCCGGCCTGCGTGAGGCGCTGGCCGGCGATCTGACCCGGCTGCGCCCTTCGCGCCGCGTCATCCCGCGCCAGCTGCGGCACTTCCGTTTCGCCCCACGCGTCGAGTTCCGTGATGTCACCGATGGCGAGACCACCAGTACCCGTTTCAGCCTCGTCGCACCCGACCGCCCCGGTCTGCTGGCCGACGTGGCGTTCGTGCTGCGCAACCAGCGGCTGCGCGTGCATGATGCGCGCATCGCCACGTTCGGCGAGCGCGCCGAAGATATGTTCGTGATCAGCGATGAGCATGATCACGCCCTGACCGAATCCGCCAGGCAGCAGCTGCAAGACGCGATGCTCGCCTGCCTGGACCCTGATCGAAACGCCGGAGACCCCCACTGATGGCCACCAAGCCTGCCAAGAAGACTGCCGCGAAGACCGCGGCGGCCAAGACCCGCGCTGCCGCGCCTGCAGTGAAGAAGACTGCTGCCGCAGCGAAAAAGGCGGCACCTGCCGTGAAGAAGGCTGCCGTGAAAAAGGCGCCGGCCCGCAAGGTTGCCGCCACGCCCGCTGAGAGCGCCGCCAAGCGCAGTGCCAGCCGTGATGCCACCATCGCGCGCAAGTCGCTGCGCAAGCCGGCCACGCCGGGTGTGGAAGAACTCAAGTTCGGCATCGAGAGCGCGTTCGAGCGCCGTGCCACGCTGACCCTGCATGAGATCGAAGGCTCGACCAAGCCGCTGGTCGGTCGCGTCATCGACGGCCTGGAAACCGGTGAATTCCGCGTTGCCGAGCCCGATGGCCACGGTGGTTGGAAGGTCAACGAGTGGCTGAAGAAGGCCGTGCTGTTGTACTTCCGCGTCAACGACATGGCCGTGGTCGATGCGCGCCCGGCGCCGTTCTGGGACAAGGTCGAATCGCGTTTTGCCGGCTTCGATGAAGCCAAGTTCCGCCGCGCCGGCGTGCGGGTGGTGCCCGGTGCGATCGCGCGTCGTGGCAGCTACTTCGGCAAGGACGTGGTGCTGATGCCAAGCTTCACCAACATCGGCGCCTATGTGGGCGAGGGCACCATGGTCGACACTTGGGCCACGGTGGGTTCGTGCGCGCAGATCGGCAAGCACTGCCACCTGTCCGGCGGTGCCGGTATCGGCGGCGTGCTGGAGCCGCTGCAGGCCAGCCCGACCATCATCGAAGACCATTGCTTCATCGGTGCGCGTTCGGAAGTGGTGGAAGGCTTCGTGGTCGGCCATCACAGCGTGATCGGCATGGGCGTGTTCCTTGGCCAGAGCACGCGCGTGTACAACCGCGCCACCGGCGAGATCAGCTACGGTTCGGTACCGCCGTACAGCGTGGTGGTGTCCGGCCAGCTGCCGTCCAAGGACGGCTCGCACTCGCTGTACTGCGCGGTGATCGTCAAGCAGGTCGATGCCAAGACCCGCAGCAAGACCAGCGTCAACGAGCTGCTGCGCGGCCTGGCCGACTGAGCACCCCGCAGCCCGCGCTGGCGCAGGCGGCGCGCTACCGGCACCCGTTCGCGGGGTGGCCGGGACGCGCGCTGCAGCGTCTGCTCGGCTGCGCGCACCTGACCGCCGCCCGGCGCGCGCTCACCCGCGTGCTGCCGGTGCCGGCGTTGATCAGTGATGTGCGTGAGGTGGTGTACCTGAGCTGGTGGGTGGACGTGCGTCATGCACCGCCGCCGCCCCCGGGCCATCGCCTGTTCGTGCATGACGGGCGTACGCCCTACACGATCCTGACGTACCGCCACGGCCATTTCGGGCCAGCGCTGGCGGGGCCGTTGCGTGGCCTGTTTCCGTCGCCGCTGCAGAGCAACTGGCGCTGGTATGTGGTGCCGGACGATGCAGCGGCCGGGTCCGCTACGCCACGGGTGCTGTTTGATCGCAACGCCATCGACAGCGTGGCGCACGCGGTGGGTGCGCGGCTGTGGAGCGACGCCATGCAACCGCATCTGGCCGCGCGTTTCTGGCATGCCGTGGATGCCGATGGCGGGCACACCGTGATCGAGCCGGGGCAGGGCAGCGCGCCGGCATTGCAGGCGCAGGTGCGTCCGGCAGAGGGCTTGGCGGCTGCCTGGGCGGCCGGTGCCTTCAGCGATGCAGCGCAGGCCATGACTTTTCTGGCCTGTCAGGAGGCCGCGTTCGCGGTCGCCCCGGATGGTCGGCTGGCCCTGACCCATATCGATCTGCCGATCACCCAGGCCGAGGTGCAGCCGCTGCGGCTGGAGGGGGCGGTGACCTGCCCGCACCTGGCCGCGATGGGCGTCGATCTGGCCGATGCGTTCTGTTTCCGGGTGCCGCAGGTGC
The DNA here is from genome assembly GCF_057333975.1 of Stenotrophomonas sp. AGC87. Lineage (NCBI taxonomy): Bacteria > Pseudomonadati > Pseudomonadota > Gammaproteobacteria > Lysobacterales > Lysobacteraceae > Stenotrophomonas > Stenotrophomonas sp. AGC87. The sequence continues at coordinate 18,701 of NZ_JBHFHW010000035.1, read as the reverse complement.
CGTTCCGGGTCGTGTCCGAACGCCTGTTGTGACATCCTCACCGCGTCCTTCCTGATCGATGCTGCACGCCGCGCCATGACCACCACTCTGTACGGATTGAAGAACTGCGACACCTGCAAGAAAGCCACCAAGTGGCTCGACCGTTTCCAGGTGCCGTACACCTTCGTCGACTACCGCGACCACATGCCAACGCCGGAGACCCTGATCGACTGGGCGGCCCAGGCCGGTGGCTTTCCTGCGTTGATCAACAGGTCCTCCACCACGTGGCGGCAGCTGCCGGAGAACCGCAAAGCGGCCGACTCCGAGGCCGAATGGAAGCTGCTGCTGCGCGAGTACCCGCAGCTGATCAGGCGCCCGGTGGTGGTGAGCGCCGATGGCGTGATGACCCAGGGCTTCTCGGACAACGGCTTCAAGCAGCGGTTCGGAGTGGGCGCGTGAACGACGTCGTTGCCTTGACCTTCGACCTGATCGCGCGCGCCTCGGTCACGCCCGAGGACGCCGGTTGCCAGGCGCTGCTGGCCGGCCGTCTTGAACGCGCCGGCTTCCACTGCGAACACCTGCGCCTGGGCGAGGTCGACAACCTGTGGGCCACACATGGGCAGGGCGCACCGGTGCTGGTGCTGCTCGGGCATACCGATGTGGTGCCGACCGGCCCGGTCTCGGCCTGGACCAGCGATCCGTTCGATCCGCAGATCCGTGATGGCGTGCTGTACGGGCGTGGCGCGGCCGACATGAAAGGCAGTGTGGCTGCCTTCGTGGTGGCGGCCGAGCAGTTCGTGGCCGCCCATCCGGATCATCCCGGCACGCTGGCGGTGCTGCTGACCAGTGACGAGGAAGGCGATGCCATCGACGGTGTGCGTCGCGTGGCCGGCATCTTCCGCGAACGCGGCCAGGCCATCGACTGGTGCATCACCGGTGAGCCGTCCTCCACCGCGGTGCTCGGTGATCTGCTGCGCGTGGGCCGCCGCGGCAGCCTCTCGGCCACGCTGACCGTGAAGGGCGTGCAGGGCCATGTCGCCTATCCGGACAAGGCGCGCAATCCGATCCATCTGGCCGCTGCGGCGCTCGCCGAACTGACCGCGCGGCACTGGGATGATGGCTTTGAGAGCTTCCCGCCGACCAGCCTGCAGGTCTCCAACATCCATGCCGGCACCGGAGCCAACAATGTGATTCCCGGCGAGCTGCAGGTGCTGTTCAACCTGCGCTACAACCCGCACTGGAACGCCCCCGCGCTGGAGCAGGAGATCGCCGCGCTGCTGGACCGTCATGCACTCCAGTACACGCTCAAGTGGCATCGCAGTGGCGAGCCGTTCTACACCCCCGAAGGCACGCTGCGCCGTGTCGCGCGTGACGTGCTCGGTGAGTTTGCCGGTGCGCCGCCGGAAGAGAGCACCGGCGGTGGCACCTCCGATGCGCGCTTCATCGCGCCGCTGGGCGCGCAGTGCATCGAAGTGGGGCCGGTCAATGCGAGCATCCACCAGGTCGATGAGAACGTGCGCGTCGCGGATCTGGAGGCGCTGCCGGCGCTGTACCAGCGCTTGATCGAGCGTTTGCTCGCCTGAGTCCCTGGGGCAGCGCTGCTGTCGGACCATCGAGGTAGTGGCGGGGGGGGGGGGGGGGGGGGGGGGGGGGGGGGGG
>NZ_JBHFHW010000035.1:16101-16973 GCF_057333975.1 Stenotrophomonas sp. AGC87 | reverse complement strand
CCCCCCCTACCGCGTCACTGACGAACGAGCGCGTCAGGTAGCAACCGACCGTGGGTCGGCCCTTACGCCACGATCAACCCGAACGCTGCCAAGGCGGCCGCTGCCTGGCGCTGTGAAATCACTGCCTTCTTGAACAGCTTGGCATCCATCACGTTGAGCCCGCTGATGTCGGTGCCGCGCAGGTCGGCGCCTTCAAACCGCGTCAGCCGCGTCTGTGCATTGCGCAGGCTGCCGCCGTTGAAGACCGCATCGCGGAAATCGCAGCCGGACAGCTCGGCTTCGGAGAAATCCATGCCCTCCAGCTGCGCCTTGCGGAACGACATCCCGCGCAGGTCCGCACTGACCAGCAGGCAATCGCGGAATTCCAGCGCCCAGCCAGTCACTTCCTGCAGGTGCGCGCCGGTCAGCTTGCAGTCCTGGAACTGCACCGAGGACAGTGTCGCGCGGCGCCAGTGGCTGTTGTTGAGATCGCAGTGCGAGAAGCGTGCATCGCTGAGCAGGGCTGAACTGAAATCGCACTGACTGCCGCGGCACTTCGTCCACTGGCTTTCTTCCAACGAGGCCGCCAACCAGCTCGTGCCGGTGACCGAGCACTGGTTGAACTGGAACCCATCCATGTCCAGCCGCGAGAAGTCACCGTGATCGAACGTGCAGCTCTCGAAGACGGCCGCCCGCGGATGCGCGGCGATGATGGCCTGCATGCGCTCGCGGGTGAGGGTTTCATCGCGGAAGGTGACAGTGTTCATGCGTCCATTCTGGGCGATGTTCCGGACCATAGGCAGACTTGAAGCGTGTTGCCGAATGTGTACAGAACGGAGCGACGCCAATGCCCGGTAGTGGGGGGGGGGGGGGGGGGGGGGGGGGGGGGGGGG
>NZ_JBHFHW010000035.1:8393-16004 GCF_057333975.1 Stenotrophomonas sp. AGC87 | reverse complement strand
GCACTACCCTCACACAAGCCGACCAACGGTCGCCTCTACCGGGTTGGGCAGCAATTTCGGGTATCCGGCGTCAGTCGAAGGTCCAGAACGGCGCTTTGATCCGCTCGCGCCAATAGGTTTCGCCAGCCAGGTAGAACTTCTGCGCATAGGCCTTGGCGAACCAGCCGGCGGCCGCGTCCAGATCACGCGTCACACCGGCGCGGCCGCGACCGAGCAGCAGACCGCTGAAATACTCTCCATACACGTTGCCTTGGTCGGCCGAACGCCGATACCAGCGCAATGCCTCGACGCCATCGCGCGGCAGGCCCATGCCCAGTTCGTACATCGCGCCCAGATCCACCTGGGCATCGGCATCGCCGCGCTGCGCACGCCGCTGGATGTCGACGACCAGCGGATGCAGGGTGCCATCCGGCTGCGCGGCGATCGCCTGCGGCAGCCGCGAGGATTCGGATGGCATGTGGTGGTAGATCGTCGCGCGCAGGTCCCAGCGCAGCGCGCTGGCCGCCTCACCGCGTTCGCGATGGAACTTGGCCAGCATCAGCATGGCCATCGGGTTGCCGTGCTCGGCCGCGGTGCGGTACCAGCGTTCGGCCTTGCGTGGTGAGGCGCGCAGCGCAGTGCCCTGGAGGATGTTCGGGCCGGTGCCATGCAGCAGCTCACCGCGGGTCCAGATCCGGCCGAGCGCCTCTTCGGCCTGGGGGTTGTGGAAGGTCCACGGAGTGACGGCGGCGGCACGCTCGTACCAGGTCACCGCGCGGGGGTCGTTGAAGGTTTCGTAGGTTCTGGCGGCGTCCCAGGCACTGTCGAAGCTGCCATCGGCCGCCTTGGCCTCGACCGACTGCACGATGCTCGCAGGCGTCCGTGACGGAGTGCTGCTGCAGGCGACCAGAGCGAAGGCGAGGGCGATGCCGCCCAAGCGTGAAGCGATGCGTCCAATGCGAGGGGTCATGCCGGCCAGGGGGTGCAGAAGGACCGCGATTATCGCCCGGCCCCGAAGCGCGGGGTTGTCCGCGGCGGTCGGTTTGGTTGCCATCGCAACAGTTGCACCGCCGCCCAAACCCGGTTACGGTCGGTCCATGTCCATGTCCTCGTTCCCGGCCACCGCTGTCAGCAATACCAACCGCACTAATCTGCGCGCGAATAATCGTGCGCGGCCGATGCGGGACTGCGACCAGGGCTAGTACAAGCAACACGCCCGGACCCCAGAAAACCCGCATCGACCGATGCGGGTTTTTTTGTGGCCCGGGTTTACCCCTTCCGGGCCTGGGTGGCCGGTCGAATGCCTGCAATACGTGTATTCCCCCATCATCAGGAGCTGTTCCCATGTGTTCGATTTTCGGTATTTTCGGCCTCCAGGCGGGCGACGACCTCGCGGCATTGCGCCGCCATGCGCTGGACCTCTCGCAGCGCCAGCGCCATCGCGGCCCGGACTGGAGTGGGGTGTACGTCGATGACGGCGCCATCCTGGTCCACGAGCGCCTGGCCATCGTTGATCCCGCCGGTGGTTCACAGCCGCTGCTCTCCGAAGACGGCGGCCTGGCGCTGGCGGTCAACGGTGAGATCTACAACCACCGCGAACTGAAGGCCGAGCTGGCCCAGCCGTACGCTTTCCAGACCGGTTCGGACTGCGAGGTGATCAACGCCCTGTACCGCGAAGACAGCCCGGCCTCGTTCCTGAACCGCCTCAACGGCATCTTCGCCTTCGCGCTGTGGGACCGTGCCGCACAGCGCGTGCTGATCGCCCGTGATCCGATCGGCGTGGTGCCGCTGTACTGGGGCCACGACAAGGACGGCCGCCTGGTGGTGGCCTCCGAACTGAAGTCGCTGGTGGACATCTGCGCCGACGCCGCGCAGTTCCCGCCGGGGCACTGGTATGACAGCGCCACCGACACGCTCACCCGTTACTACGAGCGCCCGTGGCGCGACTACGACGCGGTCGAAGGCGTGGAGGCGGACCGCGTCGAACTGCGTGAGGCGTTCGAGCGTGCGGTGCACCGCCAGCTGATGACCGACGTGCCCTACGGCGTGCTGCTCTCCGGTGGTCTGGATTCGTCGCTGGTCGCAGCCGTCGCCGCGCGCTACGCCCGCCACCGTGTCGAAGATGGCGATCAGAGTGAAGCCTGGTGGCCGCGCCTGCACTCCTTCGCGATCGGCCTGAAGGGCTCGCCCGATCTGGCGGCCGCCGCCATCGCGGCCGAAGCCCTGGGCACCGTGCACCACGGTTTCGAGTACACCTTCGAAGAGGGGTTGGATGCGCTGCCGGAAGTGATCCGCCACGTGGAAACCTACGATGTCACCACCATCCGCGCCTCGACGCCGATGTTCCTGCTGGCGCGCCGGATCAAGGCGATGGGCGTGAAAATGGTGCTGTCCGGTGAGGGCAGCGACGAAATCTTCGGTGGCTACCTGTACTTCCACAAGGCGCCGAACGCGCGCGAGTTCCATGAGGAGCTGGTGCGCAAGCTCGACGCACTCAACAACTACGATTGCCTGCGCGCCAACAAGTCGATGATGGCCTGGGGCGTGGAGCCGCGCGTGCCGTTCCTGGACCGCGAGTTCCTCGATGTGGCCATGCGCATCGATGCCAAGCACAAGATGGTCGGGCAGGGCCCTGCCGGTACGCGACGTATCGAGAAGGCGGTGCTGCGCGAGGCCTTCGAAGGCTACCTGCCGGACTCGATCCTGTGGCGCCAGAAGGAGCAGTTCAGCGATGGCGTCGGCTATGGCTGGATCGACGGGCTCAAGGCCCATGCCGAAGCGCAGGTCAGTGACCGCGTGATGGCCGCGGCGGACAAGCGCTTCGTGCACAACCCGCCGCAGACCAAGGAAGCCTACTTCTACCGCCACGTGTTCGAGCAGTACTTCCCCACCCAGGCCGCGGCGGAAACCGTGCCGGGTGGCAAGTCCATCGCGTGCTCCTCGCCTGCAGCGATCGCGTGGGATGCAAGCTTTGCCGCGATGGCCGACCCGTCCGGCCGCGCGATCACCGGCGTGCACGAACAGGCACTGGCCTGATCGATGCGCCACACCGCCGCGTCGTCCGCGGTGGTGTGGCAGCGCGTGCAGCCCGTAGAATCGCCCCTTCAATCGATGGGGATCGGTCATGGACTCTGACACCACCGGCATGCGCCGCAGCGGGCTGGCTTGGCGCTATCTGGGCTGGGTGGCACTGCCGCTGGTGATCGGCCTGGGCCTGGCGCGGTTTGCCGGCCCGGCTGTGACCGCACAGGTGGCCCGTGCAGAGTCCTCGCTGGGGGGCGACTGGGCCGCGCATCTGCATGCGCCGCTAGGTCTGTTCCTGCTGCAGTTGCTGGTGTTGCTGATGGTCGCCAAGGGCGCGGGCTGGGTGTTCCGCCGGCTGGGCCAGCCGGGGGTGATCGGTGAGATGGCGGCCGGCCTGATGATGGGGCCGCTGGTGCTGGGTGCCATGTTGCCGCAGGTGCATGGCGTGCTGTTCCCCGCAGCCTCGCTTGGCTCGCTCGGTCTGCTCAGCCAGCTCGGCGTGCTGATGTTCCTGCTGGTGGCCGGTGCGGAGCTGGATCTGGGCGGGCTGCGAGGGCGACGTCGTTTCGCCTTCGTGGTCAGCCATGCCGGAATTGCCGTGCCGTTCGTGCTGGGCGTGGGGCTCGCGATCTGGCTCTACGGCGCGCACGCACCGCCGGGCGTGGGCTTCACCGGCTTTGCGTTGTTCGTGGGTATTTCATTGAGCATCACCGCTTTCCCGGTGCTGCTGCGTATTCTGGCCGACCGGGGCATGACCGGCACGCCGCTGGGCCAGACCGCCATCGCCTGCGCCGCGCTCGGTGATGCCACCGCATGGTGCCTGCTGGCCCTGATCGTGGCGGCCGCGCAATCGCAGGGCTGGGTGCCCGCGACGATCAACCTGGTCTGCGTGGTCGCTTTCGTCGCGCTGATGCTGGGCGTGGTGCGCCCGTGGTTCTCGCGCCTGGTGATCGCACCGGGCCAGGAAGGGCGCTGGCTGTTGATCATGCTGTTGATGGCGCTGGCCTGCGCCCTGGTTACCGAGATGCTGGGCATCCACGCGCTGTTCGGCGCCTTCGCGGCCGGCGTGGCGGTGTCCGGCAACGCCACCCTGCGGCACACCGTGGCCGAGCGCGTCGAGCCGTTCGCGGTCACCTTGCTGCTGCCGCTGTTCTTCGCCATGACCGGCCTGCGCATGCGCTCCGATGCCCTGCAGGCCAGCGACCTGGTGCTGTGCCTGATCGTGATCATGGTGGCCACGCTGGGCAAGCTGATCGGCACTTGGAGCGCAGCGCGCAGTGCCGGCATGGGCAGCCATGAGGCGTGGAAGCTCGGTGCCCTGATGAACACCCGCGGCCTGATGGAGCTGATCGTGCTCAACCTGGGCTACGAGCTGGGCTTCCTCGGCGACCGCCTGTTTGCCGTGCTGGTGATCATGGCCCTGGTGACCACGGCCATGACCGGGCCGCTGCTGAATGCGATGGAGCGGTGGAAGCGGCAGTAAAGCGTTGACCCCGCCATCAGTCCACGGGGACCAGCGTCAGCGTGTACGCGGTCTTGCCTGGCAGGAACGGGGTGGGTGTTCCCTTCACCCAGGCGTCGTGTCCTGCGCCCCAGAACGGTGACAACGGGTGACCGCTCTGCCCACCGGGCATGTGGATCAATCCCTCGGCTTCGTGGCCGGGCGAGACCACCATCCGCTGCGACGCCCCGAACGCGGGCCCCTGCACGCGGGGCATGTCCCGGTCGCCGGGCAACGGATCGCCAGGCATGCACAGCCATCGTCGGGCGACGTTGGGCAGGGCGCGACTGACCGGGTGACAGATCGCGGCGGTGTTGCGTTCGCCCCACGTACGCGCCTCCAGCGCTCCCTGACTGCTCAGGTCTGCCTCCAGCGCCTTGGCGGTATCGGTCAACAGCGCATTCCAGCTGGCATACGGGGGCGGCAGCAGATGCACCGGCCGTTCGTTCACCAATGGCCACAACACGCCCTCGAACTGCCCCAGCCGCGGCTCCAGGTAGGCCTCGCCGAGCTGTGCTTTCGCTGAAGCGAGCAGGCCTTCGCCGACGCGGTCGATCAGCATGCCGCGGAAACCGCGGGTGACCCGGTAGCTGACCGAATCGACGGCCGCATGGCCTTCCCATCGACGGGTTGCGACCTCCAGCCGCTGCAGGGCAGGGTCGTCGCTGGCGGTGACGACCTCGCGCAGCAGGTGCCACCAGCGCGTGAGCAACAGGGCGCGATCGTCGAGCTGGATCGCCAGCAGGTCCGACTCGGTGAAGCGCTCTTTCGCCATCAGGCCATCGCGGATCTGCCGCCCGCGTGCACCCAGGTCGTAGCCCCCGTTCCCGGCGATGGCCAGCGCGTCCCCATCGAGCACACGGCCGTTGGCGGTCCACAGCCGATGGGAGGGGGGATCCATCAATGCTGGCGCGCCGTCGCTGCGGATCGCCCAAGGCGCACAGCTTGCAGGTGCTGTGGTCGTGGTGCCTTCCGGCGGGCAGCCCGCAGCACGGTCCGGGCGTGTGCCGATCAGCCGCCAAGCGATGCGACCGCTACGGTCGGCGATCACCAGGTTCTGCGCGGGAATGCCGCTGCGGTCGGCTACCTGGAACGCCTGGTCAAGATCCCTTGCGCGCGCCATCTCGGCAAAGTCCAAACGGACCGCACCGGGAAGCTGCGCCGTCCAGCGCAGTGCCTCGCCACTGCCGTCTGGCCGTTCGTGGAGTACCGGACCCCAGGCGGTCTCGCGCACGCGCAGCATCACCGGCGCTTGACCGGCGACGCGGATACGCTCTTCATGCGTGGTGATGCCTTGGGCATCGGCGGGTACGCTGCGGAAATCGGCGGTGTCGATGTAACTGTTGGTGAAGCCCCAGGCAACGTGTCCGTTGCTACCGACGACGATGGCCGGCAGGCCGGGCAGCGAGAAGCCGCTGACATCGACGCGCCCGTCGGGCGCCTGCGGATCGGGATAGCGCAGCCGTACCCGGAACCAGAGATTCGGCGCGCGCAGTCCCAGGTGCATGTCGTCGGCGACGATGGCGCGGCCGTCCGTGGTCAGTGCACCGGACACGGCGAAGTTGTTGCTGCCCAGCACGTCCGGGTCCAGATGACCGGCGGCGGCACCGGTTGCCTGCGCCGCATCGAGCCGTCGGAGATCGAGCGCCGTGGCGTCCGGTAGCGGTGCGTTGCCGCGCGCCCCACCAAACAGGGGGGCGTCCCATTCGCTGCCCTCGTGGCTGAGTAATGCATACAGCGCCGGTGGCACTACCGTGCGGATCCGCGCCATCGCCAGTTCGTTCTGATTGGTGGGATCCTGCAGGTCGGCATACATCGCCAGCCCGGTCAGTACGCTGTCTTCGGTCCGCCACGGTGCGGGCGTCTGGCGCAGCAGCAGATAGGGCCAAGGCCGTACCCGAAGATCCGCGACGCCTTGGTTGATGCCGTCCACATACGCCTGCAGGGCAGCGGCGCTGCTGCCCGTGGCAACCTCCAGATGGGCCTTGGTGCGCGCCCGCAGCCGGTGCACGCGCATGCGCTTGTCCATCTCGACCGCCGCCGGGCCGAACAGCTCGGCGAGCTCGCCAGCGGCAGTACGACGCATCAGGTCCATCTCGAAGTAGCGCTCCTGCGCATGCACCAGACCCAGCGCCCGCATCGCATCGGCCTGGGTTCCGGCCTCGATGGTGACCACGCCCAACACGTCACGGGTGATGCTCACCGGCGCCACCAAGCCGGTCATGGCCTGTTCGCCTTCCAGGCGGGGCAGGCTGCCACGCAGCAGCCACCAGACCATGAAAACCGCCGCCAGCGTCAGTATCAACACTCCCCAGACCAACCGCTTCAGCCAATGCCGCATCCTGCGCATCCCCCTGTAGGTGTGGTTCGATTGTAGGGGAGGCGTGAATGTCCCGTGCACGCCGAGCGATACGCAACTGCAACTGATTCCGATTAGATCACCGGATTTCCAGATAGGGCACCATGCGCGCATTGATTCATCAGGAGCACCCCCCATGAAAGGCAACCCGGACGTCATCGCCTGCTTGAAGGAACTGCTGCGCGGCGAGTTGGCCGCGCGCGACCAGTACTTCATCCATTCTCGCCGCTACGAAGACCAGGGCCTGTTCGCGCTCTATGAGCGCCTCAACCACGAAATGGAAGAAGAGACCCAGCACGCCGACGCGCTGCTGCGCCGCATCCTCTTCCTCGGCGGCGACCCGGACATGCGCCCGCATGTGTTCGAGCCCGGCGTGACCGTGGAAGAGATGTTGCAGAAGGACCTGGAGACCGAGTACAGCGTCCGCGACAATCTGGCCGCCGGCATGAAGCTGTGCGAACAGCACCAGGACTATGTCAGCCGCGACATGCTGCTGGTGCAGTTGAAGGACACCGAAGAAGACCACGCCTGGTGGCTGGAACAGCAGTTGGGCCTGATCAAGCGCATCGGCCTGGCGCTGTACCAGACCAGCAAGATGGATGCGAAGGGTGCCGCTGCGCACTGAGTGCGGCATCGGGTTCCGCACGCCAGCCAGCCTTCGCCAGCCAGCTGCTGAACCCTCGTCCGCCCGCCAGCTTCTGCCAGCCAGCCGACGTTGAGACGATCAGAAAGGCCGGGGAAACCCGGC
>NZ_JBHFHW010000035.1:0-8288 GCF_057333975.1 Stenotrophomonas sp. AGC87 | reverse complement strand
GGCCGGGTTTCCCCGGCCGTTCCGATTCACGTCAACACCGCAACGTTTACTCCACCGCCAGCCCTTCCACCTTCTGCCAGCCACGCGGCAGAAGATGGCCGCGGGTCGCGCGGGTGCCCAGGTAGGTGTCCAGATCCTTGAACGACAGGTTCATCGTGCGCTGGCCGCTGCGCACCAGCAGCGTGTTGCCCGGCGCTACCGATACCACCGCGACCACGCGCTCGGTGGCGAGCTTGGCCTTGGGGATGTCGATGATCTTGTTGCCCTTGCCCTTGTCCAGTTCCGGCAGGTCGCTGGCGGCGATCGCCAGCAGGTTGCCCGAGCTGGTCACGGCCACGATGCGGTCCGTCTCCGGATTGGCGACCACGGCCGGGGTCAGCACCTTCGAGCCGGAGGTCAGGTTGAGCATCGCCTTGCCGGCCTTGTTGCGGCCGGTGAGGTTCTCGAAGCGGGTCACGAAGCCATAGCCGTGCGTGGAGGCCAGCACGAAGCGCGTGTTGTTCTCGCCACTGGCCAGGGTCATGAAGGCGCTGCCCGGCGCCGGTGAGAAGCGACCGGTCAGCGGTTCGCCATTGCCACGGGCCGAGGGCAGGGTGTGGATCAGGGTTGAATACGCCCGGCCCTCGCTGTCCAGGAACGCCACCTGCTGAGTGCTGCGTGCGCGCACCGAACCGAGCAGCGCATCGCCGTCACGGTAGGACAGGGTGGACGGGTCCATGTCGTGGCCCTTGGCCGCACGGATCCAGCCCTTCTCCGAGAGCACCACCGTCATCGGCTCGCTCGGCACCAGCTCGGTTTCATCGATGGCCTGCGCCGCGCCACGCTGCACCAGCGGCGAGCGACGGTCATCGCCGAACTTCTTGGCATCGGCCACCAGCTCATCGCGGATCAGCTTCTTCAGCTTGGCCTTGCTCTCCAGGATGCCGACGATCTTGTCGCGCTCCTTGGCCAGCTCGTCCTGCTCGCCGCGGATCTTCATCTCTTCCAGGCGGGCCAGCTGCTTCAGCTTGGTTTCCAGGATGTACTCGGCCTGTTCCTCGCTCAGCGCGAAGCGCGCGATCAGCGCCGGCTTGGCTTCGTCCTCGGTGCGGATGATGTGGATCACTTCATCCAGGTTGAGGAAGGCGATCAGCAAGCCATCCAACATGTGCAGGCGGCGCTCGACCTTCTGCAGGCGATGGTTGAGGCGGCGGGTCACGGTTGTGCTGCGGAACTGCAGCCACTCGCTGAGCAGGGTCTTGAGGTTCTTGACCTGCGGGCGGCCGTCCAGGCCGATCACATTGAGATTGACCCGGTAGCTGCGCTCCAGATCGGTGGTGGCGAACAGGTGGCCCATGAGCTGCTCGGCGTCCACGCGGTTGGAGCGCGGTACCAGCACCACGCGCACCGGGTTGGCGTGGTCGGACTCATCGCGGATGTCCTCCAGCCACGGCAGCTTCTTGGCGCGCATCTGCGCGGCGATCTGCTCGATCACCTTCGACGGCGACACCTGGAACGGCAGCGCGTTGACCACGATGTTGCCGCTCTCCTTCAGGAAGGTGGAACGCGCCCGCACGCTGCCGTAGCCGGTCTCGTACATGGTCCGCAGATCGGCGATCGGGGTGATGATCTCGGCGAAGCTCGGGTAGTCCGGGCCTTTCACGTGCTCGCACAGGTCGGTGACCGTCGCATCGGGGTCGTCGAGCAGGTGCAGCAGTGCACTGACGATCTCGTTGAGGTTGTGCGGTGGCACATCGGTGGCCATGCCCACGGCGATGCCGGTGGTGCCGTTGAGCAGCAGATGCGGCAGGCGCGCCGGCATCCAGGTCGGCTCTTCCAGCGTGCCGTCGAAGTTCGGGGTCCAGTCGGTGGTGCCCTGGTTGATCTCGCCCAGCAGCACTTCGGCGATCGGGGTCAGCTTGGACTCGGTGTAACGCATCGCCGCGAACGACTTGGGATCGTCGGTCGAGCCGAAGTTGCCCTGGCCTTCGATCAGCGGGTAGCGGTACGAGAACGGCTGGGCCATCAGCACCAGCGCTTCGTAGCAGGCGCTGTCGCCATGCGGGTGGTACTTGCCGATCACGTCACCGACGGTACGCGCGGACTTCTTGGGCTTGGAGGACGCGTTCAGACCCAGCTCGCTCATCGCGTAGATGATGCGGCGCTGCACCGGCTTGAGGCCGTCGCCGAGGAACGGCAGTGCGCGGTCGAGCACCACGTACATCGAATAGTCCAGGTACGCCCGTTCGGCGTACTCGCGCAGGGGCAGCTGTTCAAAGCCGTGGAACGCGGGGCGGGCAAGATCGGTCATGCGGGATTGTTACCTGTGGCAAGGGACGGCGACGGCTGTCGCCCTCGCAGGCCGATGATTATCCGGATGCGGCCGGGGATGCCAAGCCGCGTGATGGGTTCAGGGGGTGTCCACTGCGCGCCAGATAGCGCCCGGGCGGGCTGCCGAAGTGGCGGCGGAACACCGTGACGAAGGCGCTGGGGCTGCTGAACCCCAGTTCGTGCGCGATATCGGACACGCTCTGGCCATCGGAGAGCCGGCGCAGCCCCTCGGCCAGCCGGGCCTGCTGGCGCCATTGCGCGAAGCTGAGCGTGGTTTCATCGCGGAAGTGCCGGGTCAGTGTACGCGGCGACAGCCCGGCCCACTGGGCCCATTGCTCCAGGCTGCGCCCGTCGGCCGGGTCGGCGATCAGCTGCGAGGCGATCCGCAGCAGGCGCCGGTCCTGTGGCATCGGCAGGTGCATGCGCTGGCGCGGCGCATTGCGGATCTCGTCCAGCAGGACCTCGATCATGTGCTGCTGGCGCAGGCTCGGCTCGGCCGCGGGCACCCACGCGGTGACGCGCAGCGCGAGCGCCTGCAGGAGATCGGAAATGGCCAGCACGCAGGGTTCGTCGGGCAGATCACAGGCCATCGGCGCGCTCACGATCACGCCCCAGCCACGCAGCGGCCCGCAGATATCCACTGTGTGCGGCTCGCCCGGTGGCATCCAGCCGGCACAGCCCGGTGGCAGCGACCAGGTGCCGTGGCGGGTGCGGGTGGTCAGCAGCCCGGCCTCCACGCAGATCAGCTGGGCGCGCCGGTGCTGGTGCCAGTCGATCTCGCGTTCCAGCCCCTTGGGGCTCTCGATGCGGAAGCCGAGCACGCCCAGTCCGTCATCCCGCTCGAACCAGTCCAGGACCTGGTTGCGGATCATCTGGGTGGCGTCGGTCTCCAGTGCTGGCCTGAAAGTGTTATCCATTGTCCAAATTGTAATACCCGGCCAGTGGCGGGCGCCATTAAGGTAGCGACCTCCCCATTGTTCTGATTGCTGCAACACAGCATTTGGTTCCAAATTGAATATTTCTATTGAGAAATATATTTTTTGGAAGAGAATGCTCACCCATGATCTGCCCTGATGCCCATCCCCCCAGCTTCGGACTCCTGCTGCGCCAAGTGCGCGATGGCCTGGTCCGTCAGCTAGACACGTCGATGGCCGAGGAAAACCTCGGTATTGGCTTCACCCACTATCTCGGCCTGAAGGTGCTCGCGGCGCGTGCCCCGTGCACCGCCAACGAGTTGGCCCAGGCCCTGGACCAGGTGCCCAGCGCGGTCACCCGCCTGCTGGACAAGCTGGAAGCCTTGGACTGCGTGCGGCGCGAGCCGCATGCCCAGGACCGGCGGGCACTGCAGATCGTGCTGACCGAGCCGGGCCGCCAGTTGTGGGCCCGCCTCAAACAGCGGGGCGACCAGACCATCGACGACGCCATGCGTGATCTGTCTGCGGACGAACGCGCGCAGCTGCTTTCCCTCATGACCCGTGTACGCGACTCACTGGTAACGCCATGACTTCCATGTTTGAACGTTCTTATTCACTGCGCCCGCTGAGGCCGGTGCTGGTCTCCGCGCTCGCGCTTGCGCTGGCCGCGTGTGCCAGCAGCCGCGGCCTGGAGCCGCAGGGCCGGCTGCTCGATGCCGACAGCCTGCAGACCCAGCGCACCCTGACCGGCAACGGCCTGAGCCAGCCCGGCTGGCCGGCCACGGACTGGTGGCGCGCGCTGGGCGATCCCCAGCTGGACGCGCTGATCGCCGAAGGCCTGCAGCGCAATCCCGGGCTGGACGCGGCCGATGCACGCCTGCGCCAGGCGCGTGCCCAGATCGGCACTGCCCGCGCCGACCGCCTGCCCAGCGTCTCCGCCTCCGGTGGCTACACCGGCGTACGTCTGCCCGAATCGATGGTCGGCGACGAACTCGGTGGCAGCTACGCCGGCAGCGGCCAGGCCTACCTGAGCTTCAGCTACGGTATCGACCTGTGGGGTGGCAAGCGCGCCGCCTGGGAAGCGGCCGTGGACAGCGGTCATGCCGCCGAAGTGGACGCCCAGGCCGCACGCCTGAATCTCTCGGCCGCCATCGCCGAGGCGTATGCACAGCTCGGTTACGCGTGGACGCTGCATGACGTGGCCAGCGAAGAACTGGCCCGCTCGCAGAAGACGCTGGACCTGACCCGTCAGCGGCGTGCCGCCGGCATCGACAGCGACCTGCAGACCCGCCAGGCCGAAGCCCGTATTCCGGCCGCGCAGCAGCAACAGCAGGCCGCGCAGCAGCAGATCGACGAAGCCCGCACCGCGCTCGCCGCGCTGGTCGGGCAGGGCCCGGACCGGGGCCTGCAGATCGCGCGCCCGCAGGTGTTGAACCCGCTGGCCCTGCAGCTGCCGGGCGTACTGCCGAGCGAACTGCTCGGCCGCCGCCCGGACATCGTCGCTGCGCGTTGGCGCGTGGAAGCGGCCAACCGCGAGATCCACGCGGCCAAGGCCGCGTTCTATCCCAGCCTCAACCTGACCGCCCTGGGCGGCGTGGTCTCCAGTGAAGTGGACCAGCTGCTCAAGAGTGGCTCGACGTTCGCTTTCCTCGGCCCGGCCCTGAGCCTGCCGATCTTCGACGGTGGCCGCTTGCGCGCCAACCTGGGCAAGACCGACGCGCAGTACGACCTGGCCGTGGCCGACTACAACCAGTCCGTGCTCAACGCGCTGCGCGATGTCGCCGACCAGGTCAACGCGGTGCGCTCGCTGGCCGACCAGGCCAGTGCCCAGGCCCAGGCCGTCAGCACGGCACGTGCCGCCCATGACCTGGCCGAGCAGCGCTACCGGGCCGGCATCGGCAGCTACCTGGATGTGCTCAGCGTCGAAGAGCAGTTGCTGGTCTCCCAGCAGCGGCTGGCCGAACTGCAGTCGCGTCAGATCCTTGTTTCGGTCCGCCTGAGCCAGGCGTTGGGCGGTGGCTTCACCCCGACCAGCGATGCCGCCACGGTCGCCGCCACCCCCGAATCCTCGCATTCCTGAGAGTCATCCCCATGAGTCAGACCTCCGCCCCCGCTGCCGAGAAGGCAGCTCCCTCCCGTCGTGGCAAGCTGCTGCGCGGCCTGCTGGTCATCGTGGTGCTGCTGCTGGCCGCGCTGGCCCTGTGGTACTTCATGTTCGGCCGCTGGTTCGAAGAAACCGACGATGCCTACGTGCAGGGCAACCAGGTCCAGATCACCCCGCTGATCAGCGGCACCGTGGTCGGGATCAACGCCGATGACGGCATGCGCGTCGAGCGCGGCCAGCTGCTGGTCCAGCTGGACCCGGCCGACACCGAAGTGGCCCTGCAGCAGGCCGAAGCCAATCTCGCCAAGACGGTTCGCCAGGTGCGCGGTCTGTACCGCAGCGTAGAAGGTGCCCAGGCCGAATTGAACGCGCGCCAGGTCACCCTCAAGCGCGTGCGCGAGGACTTCAACCGCCGTAAGGATCTGGCCAGCAGCGGCGCGATCTCCAACGAAGAACTGGCGCACGCCCGCACCGAACTGGCGGCTGCCGAAGCCGCCGTGGCCGGTTCGCGCGAGACCTTCGAGCAGAGCAACGCGCTGGTCGATGACACCGTGATCGCCACCCAGCCGGACGTGCAGGCCGCTGCCGCGCAGCTGCGCCAGGCCTACCTCAACAATGCCCGCGCCGGCATCGTCGCGCCGGTCACCGGTTACGTGGCGCGTCGTTCGGTGCAGGTCGGCCAGCGCGTGCAGCCGGGCAATGCCCTGATGGCCGTGGTGCCGACCGAGCAGATGTGGGTGGAAGCCAACTTCAAGGAAACCCAGCTGCGCCACATGCGCCTTGGGCAGGAAGTGGAGCTGCGTTCGGACCTGTACGGTGGCGATGTGACCTACAAGGGCCGCATCGACAGCCTCGGCCTGGGCACAGGTTCGGCGTTCTCGCTGCTGCCGGCGCAGAACGCCAGCGGCAACTGGATCAAGATCGTGCAGCGCGTGCCGGTGCGTATCGCCATCGATGCCAAGCAGCTGGCCGAGCATCCGCTGCGCATCGGTCTGTCGATCAAGGCCGAAGTGAGCCTGCGTGACCAGAAGGGCACCGTGCTGCCGACCGACATCGCCAAGGGCCAGGTGTTCGATACCGACGTCTATGCCAAGCAGCTGCACAGCGCTGACGATGTGATCCACCAGATCATCCAGCGCAACCTGCCGCAGCAGGGCAAGGCGAGCTGAGGCCCTCATGTCCGCACAAGCTCCCGCCGCACCGGGCGCCCCCGCGGCCCCGGGCACGGCCTTCCGGCCGGCCAACGTCGCCCTGTGCACCGCAGGCCTGGCGATGGCCTCGTTCATGCAGGTCCTGGACACCACCATCGCCAACGTCTCGTTGCCGACCATCGCCGGTAATCTCGGCGCCAGTTCGCAGCAGGCCACCTGGGTCATCACCTCGTTCGCGGTCAGCACCGCGATCGCGCTGCCACTGACCGGCTACCTCAGCCGCCGCTTCGGCGAGACCAAGCTGTTCGTGTGGGCCACGTTGGCCTTTACATTGGCCTCGCTGCTGTGCGGCCTGGCCCAGAGCATGGGCATGCTGGTCGTCTCACGTGCGATCCAGGGCTTCGTCGCCGGCCCGATGTACCCGATCACGCAGAGCCTGCTGGTCTCGCTCTATCCACGTGAGAAACGCGGGCAGGCGCTGGCGTTGCTGGCCATGATCACCGTGGTCGCGCCGATCGCCGGCCCGATCCTCGGCGGCTGGATCACCGACAACTACAGTTGGGAATGGATCTTCCTGATCAACGTGCCGCTCGGCATCTTCGCCGCGCTGGTGGTGGGCAACCAGCTCAAGGGGCGGCCCGAACACGTCGAAAAGCCGAAGATGGATTACGTCGGCCTGATCACCCTGGTGATCGGCGTGGGCGCGCTGCAGCTGGTGCTCGATCTGGGCAACGACGAAGACTGGTTCAGTTCGACCAAGATCGTTGTGCTGGCCTGTGTGTCGGTGGTGGCGCTGGCGGTGTTCCTGATCTGGGAACTGACCGACAAGGATCCCATCGTCGATCTGCGCCTGTTCCGGCACCGCAACTTCCGCGCCGGGACGTTGGCGATGGTGGTGGCCTACGCGGCGTTCTTCAGCGTGGCGCTGCTGATTCCGCAGTGGCTGCAGCGTGACATGGGCTACACCGCGATCTGGGCCGGTCTGGCGACGGCACCGATCGGCGTGTTGCCGGTGATCATGACGCCGTTCGTGGGCAAGTACGCCTCGCGGTTCGACATGCGCATGCTGGCCACGATCGCCTTCATCTTCCTGTCCTTCACCAGCTTCCTGCGCTCGGGTTTCAACCTGCAGGTGGACTTCGGCCACGTGGCCGGCATCCAGCTGATCATGGGTATCGGCGTGGCGTTGTTCTTCATGCCGGTGCTGCAGATCCTGCTGTCGGATCTGGACGGTCGTGAGATCGCCGCGGGCTCCGGCCTGGCCACCTTCCTGCGCACGCTGGGCGGCAGCTTCGCCGCCTCGCTGACCACGTGGTTGTGGGCACGCCGTACCCAGGAACACCACGCGCATTTGACCGAGCACATCTCCGGTTACACCCCGGGCATGCAGGACCAGGTGACCGCGATGGGGCAGGGCGACCTGCAGCATGGCGCGGCGGCGCTCAACAACATGATCAACCACCAGGCCTCGCAGATGGGTTTCAACGACATCTTCTTCCTGCTGGGCTGGATCTTCCTGGCCATCATCGCCTTCCTGTGGCTGGCCAAGCCGCCGTTCGGTGCAGGGGCGGGCGCTGCCTCGGCCGGTGGGCACTGAGCACGTGATACGTTGAAACGAAAAACCCCGCTGAAAGGCGGGGTTTTTTTTGGTTACCGGACGGTAGAAACGAAAAAACCCGCTTGCGCGGGTTTGATCATTTTCTGAGTCATGGTGCCCAGGAGAGGACTCGAACCTCCACGAAGTTGCCCCCGCTAGCACCTGAAGCTAGTGCGTCTACCAATTCCGCCACCTGGGCGACTCAGGAGGAG
>NZ_JBHFHW010000034.1:39288-43409 GCF_057333975.1 Stenotrophomonas sp. AGC87 | reverse complement strand
ACCGCCGCCCGCCGGGCAAGGGCCGCCCGGCCGGTGCCCGCCCGCCGCAGGGCGCACCCGGCAAACCGCGCTCGCGCGAGGACATCGACCTCGCCAAGGCGTATGCGATCCGCGCGCAGAAGGAAAAAGACGACCGCATCGAGGCCGAGCGCCTGAAGCAGGAAGAAGCGCGTCTGCGTCGCGAAGCCAAGGCCAAGCTGGAAGTCCTGCTGGAAGGCAAGTCCCTCAACGCTGAAGCGGCCGACATCGCGCGCCACTTCCCGTACGGCGGCAAGATCAAGCGCATCTACGTCACCGCCGACCAGCTCAAGGCGCTCAATGCCGGCGAGCTCGGCGTGCTGCAGCAGAACGGCCGCTATGTGCTGGTGACTGCTGCGGTGCTGGCCGAAGCCGAAGCGGTGTTCGCACCGTCGGTGGCGCTGAAGGTCGATCCGGATGCGCCGGCCGGTGAAGATCCGTATGCCGATCCGCAGTACCAGGTACCCGACGATCTGGTCTGGTAAACCAACGCAACCATAGGTGAACGCACTGGGCGCCGTCAGGCGCCCGTTGCATGTCAGGAGCAGGGCCATGCAGGAACGCAGTCCCGGGTATTTCCCGCATATCGATGGCCTGCGCGCGATCGCGGTGCTGGCGGTCATCCTCTATCACCTCAAGGCGAGCTGGTTGCCGGGTGGCTTCACTGGCGTGGATGTGTTCTTCGTCATCTCCGGTTTCGTGGTCAGCGCCTCGGTGGATCGCCTGCCGGCAGTCGGCGGCTGGGCCGGGCTGGCACGCTTCTATGCGCGCCGCATGCGTCGCATCGCTCCGGCACTGGTGGTCTGCCTGCTGGTAACGGCGATGCTCAGCGCGTTGCTGATTCCCGAATCCTGGCTCAGCGAGACCAGCGACAAGACCGGCCGGATGGCGTTCGTCGGGCTGAGCAACTGGGTGCTGGCCAGCACCGGCAACGACTACTTCTCCCCGCGCACCGAGTTCAATCCGTACACGCATACCTGGTCGCTGGGTGTGGAAGAGCAGTTCTATCTGCTGTTCCCGCTGTTGTTCCTGGCGTGGGCCAAAGGCACGCGCGGGCGCTGGCTGTCGCTGGGCCTGTTCGGTGTGGCAACCGTGGCATCGCTGGGCTACGCGGTGTTCCGCGCGCGGCAGGGCGGCCATGAGATCGATGCGTTCTACCTGACCACCACCCGCTTCTGGCAGCTGGGCGCTGGCGTGCTGCTGTTCCAGCTGCTGTCCCTGAGCGGCCGGTTCACGCCGCCACCGGTCCCGCCGCGCGGTATCAGCTGGCGCTCGCCGCTGCTGGTGCTGAGCCTTGCGGCGCTGGGCTATGGTTTGTGGGCCGCACGGCCGGGGCATTCGCCGTGGATCGATGGGCTGTGGCCGGTAGTGGGCACGCTGGGGTTGCTGGGCCTGCTGCAGCGCTCACCCGGGGGCTGGGTCGGGCGCGCGCTGGCGACCACACCGATGGTGACGATCGGTCGGCTGTCCTACTCGCTGTACCTGTGGCACTGGCCGGTCTTCGTGCTGTTCCGCTGGACGGTGGGCCTGGAGACGGTGGCCACCGGCGGCGCCGCGCTGCTGTGCGTGGCACTGTTGTCCTGGCTGTCGTGGCGCTGGGTGGAACAGCCCCTGCGGCACGGTGCGCGCTGGCGCGTCAGCAACGCGCGCTGGGTCGTGGTCGGGCTGGGCGTACTGGTGCTCGGCGCCGGCCTGCAGTCGGCGCTGGTCAAAACTCAGCAGTACACCTCGCTCAGTGTGGTCAGCCGTGCCCCGCTGGACTGGTATCCGTATGCCAAGGGGCTGAAGAAGGAAATCCCGGACTGCCGCGTGCGGGTCAGCAACGTGCCGGTGCTGGGCGGGCAGGCGCGTCTGTATGAGCGTGGTGAGTGCCCGGGACGCACCGCATCCACCCGCCAACTGTTCGTGGCCGGCGATTCGCATGCGCTGGCCTACCACGAAATGCTGCAGCGCTTGGCTGTGCTGGATGGCGCGCCGATCCGCCTGTATGGCAGCGGAGGTTGCGCGCTGGTCGGGCTGCGCGCCTGGCAGGGGCCCAATCCGGCCTGCGAGGCCTATGCGCGCAATGTGCTGGACGATATCCAGGCGCGTGCGCAGCCGGGCGATGTGGTGCTGTTGGCGGGGCTGCGGCTGCCGCGCCTGTCTGAGCAGTACGCACTGTTCGATGTCGCGCAGGTTCGCGCCGACCATCTCAGCGAGGCGGCCAATGCAGGCCGCACCGCCGAAATCGCGCACTGGATCGAGCAGCTCGCGCCGCTGGCCGATCGCGGTGTTCACATCGTGCTGGAAGCGCCCAAACCCGTGCTGCCAGCGCCCCCGTACCGGTGCTCGGATGTGTTCAACCGGCACAACCCGATCTGCGCCAATGGCATGACCGTGCCGCGCAGCGAGATCGAGCAGTTGCGTGCGCCGGTATTGGCCGGCCTGCAGCAGGTGGCGGCAGGTCTGCCCGGCGCGTCGATCTGGGATCCGATGCCGTTGCTGTGCCCCGGCGAGCAATGCCTGCCGACCCGTGAGGGCAAGCCGCTGTTCTTCGATGGTGATCATCTCAGCGGCTATGGCAATCGTCTGCTGCTGCCTGATTTCCAGGCGCAGTTGGAGCAGTGGGAGACGACGGCGCCTGCCGTCGCCCCCTGAATCACACCGCCCGCGATCAGTCGCGGGTAGCCGTGTCTGCAGCGGCCTTGATCGGCCCGGCGACTTCCTGACCGGCCTGCCAGACCGTGCCAACGCGCTGCGTGTTGGCGATATCCACCAGCGGATCGGCATCGAGCACCAGCAGGTCGGCGCGCTTGCCGGCGGCAATGCGGCCGCGGTCGGTCAGCCCCAGCAGCGCTGCCGCTTGCGTGGTGGCGACCTGCAAGGCTTCGGAGGGCGTCAGCCCGGCCTCCACCAACAGCTGCAGTTCGCGATGTTCGGCCACGCCGATCACCCGTTGCGGCATCGCGCCGGCATCGGTGCCGAAGCCGAGCTTCACGCCGGCCGCATGCAGGCGACGCACGTTGTCCAGATTCGTTGCGACCGCCTTGCGCGCGGCGGCCACCCCACTGCCGGCCAGTTGCGCACGCTGCCACTCCGGCTGCGACCAGCGCGCCAGCACATCGGCGTGCAGCGCCTGGCGCAGGAAGGGCTGCTGCAACGCCAGCGGATGCTCGGCATACCTGTAGTTGGCCTCGTCGATGGCGATGGTGGGGATGTACCAGGTGCCCTGGTCGCGCATCTTCCGCGCCAGCATCGGGTCCACCGCCCGGTCGCGGATGCCGTGGGCGAGGATGTCGACCTTGGCATCGACCAGGTCGCGGGCCTGCTCCAGATCGTGGATGTGCGCGGCGACCTTGAGCCCGCGCGCATGCGCTTCGGCGATGGCGGCGCGATACACCTCCGGGGTCATCATCGGACGCTTGCCACCGAGGTCGTCCACCCACAGCTTGATCAGGTCCACGCCATCGGCATGCTGGATGGCCACGGCCGCGCGCGCTTCTTCGGCGTTGCGCGGGCGTGCCACCGGATCGTGGCTCAGGCCCATGGTGTCGGCCGGGGGCGCACCCTCCGGGGCGCCGATACCGCCGCCGGCGCCATACAGCTGCGCACCCAGCCGAGGATCGGCGTTCACCGCCTTGCGGATGTCGAAAAAGTCCGCGCCGTTCATGCCCAGCGCCGTCACCGTGGTGATGCCGTAGCGCTGGAACTGGCGCAGGTCGTGCACCACGTTGTCATGGGTGTAGAAGCGGTCACCGTGCTCCAGCCCCTGCGTATTGCCGACGTGGGCATGGTCGCTGACCAGCCCGGGCAACAGGGTCTTGCCGGTGTAATCGATGCGGCGCGCACCGGTGGCTGCCGCCGGCAGCGGCGTGCCGACATGCACGATCCGCGCGCCGTCGATCAGCACCGGTGTGATGCCAAGGTCGCGCGTGCCATCGAAGACGCGGGCATTGTCGAACAGGATCGGCTCTGCGGCGGCGGGCAGGGTGGTGGCGGTGGCAAGCAGCAACGCCCACAGGCGGGTCGGTCGCATCAGCGGCTCCAGTCAGGGGGAGCCCTGAGCCTACCTCATCCGGGGGATCGGGTTGCCGGCCGTTGGCCGGCACGACCGGGAGCGGACG
>NZ_JBHFHW010000034.1:31899-39268 GCF_057333975.1 Stenotrophomonas sp. AGC87 | reverse complement strand
CCCCCCCCCCCCCCCCCCCCCCCCCCCCCCCCCCCCCCACGACCGGGAGCGGACGATCAGCGCGTGCGCGCGCGCAGCAGCGGCAGGCTGATCGCAAAGAAGCACAGCAGGGCGCCGGCCAACGCAAAACCGCTGCCTGCCAGGAACGCGGTACGGCCCTGATCGATCGGCCACAACTGGCCCGCGATCAGCGCGCCGAGCACGCCGCCGACGCCTGAGGAGAAGCCGTACAGCAGGCCCTGGCCGTGGCCGTTGAGGCGGCCGGGGAAGTAGGTCGCCAGCATCTGCATCGCCGCGGCGAAGAAGGCGGCAAAGCCCAGCGCATGCGCGGTCTGGGCGAGGAGCATCACCGGCAGGTTTTCCGGGAACAGCGCGGTGACCGCCCAGCGCACGGTGGAGCTGAGCAGGGCGATCAGCAGCATCCAGCTGGCGTCATAGCGGCGGAAGAAGCGCCCGATGGTGAAGAACACGCCTACTTCGAACACCACGCCCACCGTCCACAGCACGCCCAGGGTGGAGGTCGCGTAGCCGTGGTGATCCATGTAGACCGAGAAGAACGTGTAGTACGGGCCGAATGACAGCTGCTCCATGAAGGCGGCCAGGAAGAACGCCAACACCTGCGGCTTGCGCACGATCGCCCAGAACCCGCTCGCGTCGCCGTCGCTGCGCTGCAGGTTGCGTGCGTAGTGGTTGGCAAAGCCCGAGGCGGTCAGCAGGCCGAACAGCGGCAGCATCAGCCACGGCAGCAGATGTGCGTTGCCGGCGCCACCGTCGCCTTCGATGATCCAGCCAAACAGCATCACCACGGCGATGAAACCCAGCGAGCCCCACACCCGGATCAACCCATAGCGGTGGCTGTCGCTGCCCAGGTGGGTCAGCGTGATGGATTCAAACTGCGGCATCACCGCGTTGTAGAAGAAGCAGAACGCGATCATTGCCGGGTACAGCCACGGCTGCGGCAACGGCAGCAGGAACGCGCAGAAGGTGAGCAGAGTGAGCACGCAGCCCAGCCGCAGCCAGAAGATCGGTCGTGGCGAGGCGGCGGCGAGGGAGGTCCAGGTGGTGGGGGCCACGATGCGGGTGGCGTACCAGATGCCCATCATCACGCTGATCGCGGTGACGCTCATGCCACGCGAGGTCAGGAACAACGACCAGTACGGCGTGAACGCGCCGAGGGCGGCGTAATAGAACAGGTAGAACGACGCCAGGCGGACGGCCGGTACGGCGTCGCGGGGGAGGGCAGCCATGCGGGGTGACACACTCATTCCGGATCGTAATCCAGGTTGGAGGCCAGCCAGCGCTCGGCCTGCACGCGGTCCACGCCTTTGCGTTTGGCATAGTCCACCACCTGCTCGCGGGTGACACGGCCGACCACGAAATACTGGCTCTGCGGGTGGCTGAAGTAGTAGCCCGACACCGCCGCGGTGGGCAGCATCGCAAAGCTCTCGGTCAGCTGCATGTCCGCGTTGCGCTCGGCATCCAGCAAGCGGAACAGCGTGGCTTTCTCGCTGTGCTCGGGGCAGGCCGGGTAGCCGGGCGCAGGGCGGATGCCGGCGTACTTCTCGGCGATCAGCGATTCGTTGTCCAGCTGCTCATCGGGCTGGTAGCCCCAGTAATCCATGCGCACGTGCTGGTGAAGGCGCTCGGCCAGGGCTTCGGCCAAGCGGTCGGCCAGCGCCTTGAGCAGGATCGCGTTGTAGTCGTCGTGGTCGGCCTCGAAGCGGGCGACGTGCGGGTCGATGCCGATGCCGGCGGTCACCGCGAACGCACCGATCCAATCCTGCTTGCCGCTGTCGGCCGGCGCGA
Organism: Stenotrophomonas sp. AGC87; assembly: GCF_057333975.1. Classification (NCBI taxonomy): domain Bacteria; kingdom Pseudomonadati; phylum Pseudomonadota; class Gammaproteobacteria; order Lysobacterales; family Lysobacteraceae; genus Stenotrophomonas; species Stenotrophomonas sp. AGC87. The sequence continues at coordinate 37,462 of NZ_JBHFHW010000034.1, read as the reverse complement.
TGAAATCGGCCAGGCAGAAATCCGGGCGTTCGACCGGCTTGTCCACCTGCTGGCGCAGGAAGTGCAGCACGGCCGGGCCATTGTCGGTACGCAGGTGCACGTCATCGCCAACGCTGTTGGCCGGCCACAGGCCAAACACGGCCTTGGCCGTCAGCCACTTTTCCTCGACGATGCAGGCGAGCATCGCGCGGGCATCCTTGTACAGATCGGTGGCCTGCGGGCCGACGATTTCATCGGTGAGGATCGCCGGGAACTTGCCGGCCAGTTCCCAGGCCTGGAAGAACGGGGTCCAGTCGATCACCTCGACCAGGTCAGCCAGTGGGTAATCATCGAGCACATGCAGGCCCGGCTTGCGCGGCGCCGGCGGTGTGTAGGTGGCCCAGTCGCCCACGAACCGCTGGGCGCGTGCCTTTGCGAGGGTGACCAACCGCTTGGCGTCGCCACGATTGCGGTGGCGTTGGCGGATGTCGGCGTAGTCGGCCTCGTTGGCGGCCACGAACGCATCGCGCAGCTCACGCGAAATCAGCGATTGCGCCACGCCGACCGCGCGCGAGGCGTCCTTCACCCACACCGTGGGCGCCTTGTAGTGCGGGTCGATCTTCAGTGCGGTGTGCGCGCGCGAGGTAGTCGCGCCGCCGATCATCAGCGGCATCGTGAAGCCCTGCCGCTCCATCTCGCGGGCAACGTGGCTCATCTCCTCCAGCGAGGGCGTGATCAGCCCGGACAGACCGATGATGTCGGCGTTCTCCGCACGCGCGGCGTCAAGGATCTTCTGCGCAGGCACCATCACGCCCAAGTCGATCACGTCGAAGTTGTTGCAGGCCAGGACCACGCCGACGATGTTCTTGCCGATGTCGTGCACGTCGCCTTTGACCGTGGCCATGATGATCTTGCCGTTGCTCTTGGCGGTGTCGCCGCTGCGTGCTTTTTCCGCCTCGATGTACGGCAGCAGGTAGGCCACCGCCTTCTTCATCACGCGTGCGGATTTGACCACCTGCGGCAGGAACATCTTGCCGGCGCCAAACAGGTCGCCGACGATGTTCATGCCGTCCATCAGCGGCCCTTCGATCACATCCAGCGGACGGGTCGAACGCGCACGCGCTTCTTCGGTGTCCTGCTCGACCCACGCATCCATGCCGTGCACGAGCGCATGGGCAAGGCGGTCATTGACCGGCTTCTCGCGCCAGGCCAGGTCTTCGCCGCGCACTTCGCCCTTCTTGCCCTTGTAGCGCTCGGCGATCTCCAGCAGGCGTTCGGTGCCATCGCTGCGGCGGTTGAGGATCACATCCTCCACGCGCTCGCGCAGCTCGGGGTCCAGGTCATCATAGATTGGCATCGCGCCGGCATTGACGATGCCCATGTCCATGCCCGCGCCGATGGCATGGAACAGGAATACCGAGTGGATCGCCTGTCGCACGGTTTCATTGCCGCGGAACGAGAACGACACGTTGGAGACGCCGCCGGAAACATGGCAGTGCGGCAACGTCCGCTTGATGATGCGGGTGGCTTCGATGAAGTCGACCGCGTAGTTGTCGTGCTCTTCGATGCCGGTGGCGACGGCGAAGATGTTCGGGTCGAAGATGATGTCCTGCGGCGGGAAGCCGACCTGCTCGGTCAGGACCCGGTAGGCGCGGGTGCAGATCTCGACCTTGCGCGCGCAGGTATCGGCCTGGCCCTCTTCATCAAAGGCCATCACCACGGCAGCCGCGCCGTAACGCAGTACCTTGCGCGCCTGTTCGATGAACTGCGCTTCGCCTTCCTTGAGCGAGATCGAGTTGACCACGCTCTTGCCCTGCAGGCACTTCAGCCCCGCTTCGATCACGCTCCACTTGGAGGAGTCGACCATCACCGGAATGCGGGCGATGTCCGGCTCGGACATGATCAGGTTGAGGTAGCGCGTCATCGCCTTTTCGGAATCGATCAGGCCCTCGTCCATGTTGACATCGAGGATCTGCGCGCCGTTGGCGACCTGCTGGCGTGCCACTTCCACCGCCTCTTCGTAGCGCTCTTCCTTCACCAGCTTGCGGAACTGCGCGCTGCCGGTGACGTTGGTGCGCTCACCGATGTTGACGAACAGCAGGTCCGGGGTGATGACCAGCGGCTCGAGACCGGACAGGCGGGTGTGGCGGGAAGACGTCATGGGCAGGCTGGCACGGGCTGGCGGAGGAGGGTCAACGACAACGGGAGCGTGGGGCGGACGCGGTCATGCCGCATCTTCCAGCGGCGGTGCGGGCAGGCGGCGCGGCGGCAGATCGGCCACCGCTTCGGCAATCGCGCGGATGTGCGCCGGGGTGGTGCCGCAGCAGCCGCCGACCAGGTTGAGCAGACCGGCGCTGGCGAATTCGCGCAGCGTGGTGGCCATTTCTTCCGGGGTTTCGTCGTACTCGCCGAAGGCGTTGGGCAGGCCGGCATTGGGATGCGCGCTGACCAGGCACTCGGCCACGGTGGACAAGGTCTCCACGTGGGGCCGCATGTCGCTGGCGCCGAGCGCGCAGTTCAGCCCGATCGACAGCGGCCGGCCGTGCGCGACCGAGGCGTAGAACGCCTCGGCCGTCTGCCCGGACAGGGTGCGGCCGGAGGCATCGGTGATCGTGCCGGATATCATCACCGGCAGCCGCCCGCCGCGGGCATCGAACACTTCTTCGATGGCGAACAGCGCGGCCTTGGCGTTGAGCGTGTCGAAGATGGTTTCCACCATCAGGGTGTCGGCGCCGCCGTCGATCAGGCCACCGATGGCTTCGCGGTAGGTCTCGCGCAGCGCGTCGAAGCTGGTATTGCGGAAGCCGGGATCGTTCACGTCCGGGCTGATCGATGCGGTGCGGCTGGTGGGACCGAGCACGCCGATCACGAAGCGCGGTTTGCCCGGCGTGGTCGCCGCGACCGCATCGCAGCAGGCGCGCGCCACTGCGGCACCGGCTTTGTTGAGCTCGTAGACCAGGTGTTCAAGGTGATAGTCGGCCTGGCTGACCGAGGTCGCGTTGAAGGTGTTGGTCTCGACCAGATCCGCGCCGGCTTCCAGGTACGCGGTGTGGATGCCGCCGATCACCTCCGGGCGGGTCAACAGCAGCAGGTCGTTGTTGCCCTTGAGGTCATGCCCCTGCGGCGCGTCGCCGGTCGCGGCATGGTCGCAGCCGGGCCCGTGCTGGTGGTCGTAACCGCCGGCGAAACGCGCGCCGCGGTAATCGTCCTCCTCCAGCCCATGCCGCTGGATCATCGTGCCCATGGCGCCATCGATGATCAGGATGCGCTGGGCCAGCGCCGTTTCCAGCGCATGCACGCGGTCGGGGTGGAGCCAGGGCAGGGATGACATGGGCAGACCTCAGGGCTTGCTGGCGATCAGCGAAATGACTTCGAAATGCGGCGGGCGCTTCTCGCGGGTCACGGTTTCCAGGCTGGAGACGACCAGGCCGGCCTTCTCCACGAACTTGCGCAGTTCCTTGTCGCTGAAACCGAGGTTGACGTGGCCATACGCATCCACGGCCGCACGGTGCTCGTGACGGGCCAGGCTGCACAGCAGCAGGCGCCCGCCTGGGCGCAGCACGCGCGCACCCTCGGCGACGGCCTGGGCCGGCTTGGCCGCATAGGTCAGTGCGTGCATCAGCACGACCAGGTCGAAACTCTGGTCGGGGAAGGGCAGGGCATGCATATCGCCTTCGCGCACTTCCACGTTGGCCAGCCGGCGCAGGCGCTCGCTGGCAGCGGCGACCACGCGCGCGCTGGTGTCGATGCAGATGTAGCGCTTGGCGTGCGGCGCTACAAGCTCGGCCAGTACGCCGTCACCGGAGGCGATATCGAGCACGTCACCGGTTTCCAGCAGCGGCAGCGCGGTGCGTGCCAGCGCTTCCCAGGTACGGCCGGGGGAGTAATGGCGTTCCATGTCGCCGGCGACGCTGTCGGCCCAGTTCTGGTCCGCCGCACGGCTGGCCATGACGGCGGCAACGCGTTCAGCATCCTGGCGCAGCAGCGGGTCGTCGCTGCCGGTGCTCAGGGCATGCCACAATGCGCGCTGCGCCGGATCCAGCGCGGCGTCATCGAAGCGGTAATACGCCGAGACGCCGGAGCGACGGTCGCGGACCAGGCCGGCTTCCTTGAGCCGGGCCAGATGGGTGGACACCCGCGGCTGCGCCAGCGTGGTGATGGCCGACAGCTCGGCCACAGTGAGTTCTTCCTGTTCCAGCAGCGCCAGCAGGCGCACCCGGGTGGCGTCGGCGAACACTTTCAGCCGGACGGACCAGTCCTCGAGATCCATAAATATCTACCTATCGCGATATAGAGATATTTTCGTCCTTTGGCGGCGGTTCGGTCAAGTCAGGCGTCCTTTCCCCGCCCCCCGGTACAATCGCCCGACCGGGCCGCGCGCACTGCGGCCCTTATCACTCTGTACCCGGGAGGGTGTTGTGGATTTCAGCTTTACCGAAGAGCAGTTGATGCTGCAGGACGTTGCGCGCCGTATCGCGCAGGAAAAAATCGCGCCCAGCGCCGAACACCACGACCGCACCGGCGAGTTCCCGCTGGAGAACATCCGCCTGCTGGGCGAGAACGGTCTGATGGGCATTGAAGTGCCCGAAGCCTACGGCGGTGCGGGCATGGACCCGATCGCCTACGTCCTGGCGATGGTGGAGGTCGCCGCCGGAGACGCTGCGCATTCGACGATCATGTCGGTCAACAACTCGCTGTTCTGCAACGGCATCCTGACCCATGGCAGCGAAGCGCAGAAGCAGAAATACGTTCGCGCCATTGCCGAGGGCGAGGCCATCGGCGCGTTCGCGCTGACCGAGCCGCAGTCCGGTTCGGATGCGACGGCCATGCGCTGCCGCGCGGTCAAGCAGGCCGACGGCACCTACGTGATCAACGGCAAGAAGAGCTGGATCACCTCCGGCCCGGTGGCCAAGTACATCGTGCTGTTTGCGATGACCGATCCGGAACAGGGCGCGCGTGGCATCACCGCGTTCATGATCGACACCGACAAGGCCGGCTTCCACCGCGGCAAGACCGAGCCGAAGCTGGGCATCCGTGCCTCGGCCACCTGCGAAATCGAGTTCCAGGATTACGTGGCAGACGCGGATGACGTGCTGGGCAAGGAAGGCGAGGGCTTCAAGATCGCCATGGGCGTGCTTGACGCCGGCCGTATCGGCATTGCCTCGCAGGCGATCGGCATCGCCCGTGCGGCGTATGAAGCGACGATCGAATACGTGAAGGACCGCAAGGCCTTCGGCGCGGCGATCGGCACCTTCCAGATGACCCAGGCGAAGATCGCTGACATGAAGTGCAAGCTGGATGCAGCCCTGCTGCTGACGCTGCGCGCGGCATGGGTGAAGGGCCAGGGCAAGCGCTTCAGCAACGAAGCGGCGATCGCCAAGCTGACCGCCTCGGAAGCTGCGATGTGGATCACCCACCAAGCCGTGCAGATCCACGGTGGCATGGGCTATTCCAAGGAAATGCCGCTGGAGCGTTACTTCCGTGATGCCAAGATCACCGAGATCTACGAGGGCACCTCGGAAATCCAGCGTTTGGTGATCGCGCGCAACGAGACCGGTCTGCGCTGATCGACAGGACAGCGGCG
>NZ_JBHFHW010000034.1:30783-31854 GCF_057333975.1 Stenotrophomonas sp. AGC87 | reverse complement strand
GTGGGGCGCCGCTGGTCGGTCCGGAGGCTCTAAAGCACGCTCGGGGCGGCGATGACGCTCCAGTGCTGGATCGGGTTCAGGGCGCTGCTTCCAGGCGACACCTCACGTTGTAGATGGGGCGGCCGGTAAGGTCGGCATAGACGGCCCGCGCATGCTCCAACGATGTCGCCCAGACGTATTCCGTTGTATTCGGCGCCGCCCACCAGCACCTGTAGGACTGCTCCTCCGTCTGCGGGGACGTCGTAGCTTGGGCGGAGGAGGTCGTGACAGTCATGGCACCCACAGCCAGGGCAAGTACAAGGGAAGCGAACAGTGTTTTCATGGAGAACCTTGGCGACAGCCTGTTTGGACAGAAGACACTCGGTGTTGAGCGTATCGAGATGACGTTAGCTGAGAGAGCGGTAGATTCTCGCCAACCAATGCTGTGAATGATTGGTTCTGTGTGCAGCTGCCGGTTCAAGATGCGAAGTGGTGTGCAGATTTCGGGCCGGCGACGCTCTTTGAGTAGGCAGGTAGTTGTCGCACTTGCCTTGCCCGACGCGTCGATCTCTATTGCCCCTTTCGACATGGCCCGGAAGCTGAGCATGCTGGATTTCGCTCGCGTTGCGGCCGCCAACCGGGGAGGTGCCGACCGTTGGCCGGCACGCGGGGTAGTGCAGAATGTGCGGTCCCGTTCTGCAGGTCACTCCATGGTTATTTATCGAGGCGCAGGGTTCCTGACGCTGCTCACGCCCATCGTCGCGTTGTTGCTGTTGATGTGGTTGTGGCCCGATCCTGCTGTTGCCAAAGGCAATACCTCGCTGGCGCAGCTGTTGATCGGATTCGGCATCGGCGCGGCGATCAATGTCGTGCTCGGCTTCGTGCTCAATCGCGGCCCGCGCGCGGCGGGCGAGCATGCCCGCCATCACTTCTTCTACATGCCAATGCAGTGGCCGTCGTTGACGATCGTGATCGTCTGCGCGCTGTGGGGCGCCATCGGCGTGAATTGATCGCCGGCGGCTGCTTGCCGGGTAGTGCCGGCCGCTGGCCGGCAACCAGGCGGCCCTTCCCGGGCAACCGGAGGAGCCGGCC
>NZ_JBHFHW010000034.1:20072-30735 GCF_057333975.1 Stenotrophomonas sp. AGC87 | reverse complement strand
CCCCCCCCCCCCCCCCCCCCCCCCCCACTACCGGGATCGCTTCCGGTCAGCCACACATGGTGTGGCTACCCGTCATGCGGCGCACACAAAAAAGCCCCGGCTCGCGCCGGGGCTTTTTCGTTTCAGCGTGACCACCCACGGTGGTCACCTACCGGAGGAGGGGGCAGCCGGGGCTGCCCCTGTCCATCAACGATCCGGACGGTGCGCCGTGTTGGCTTCACCCTGACGTTCCAGGAACTCCTTGGACGGTTCGTCCAGCTTGTCACCCAGCATGCGGCGGACCACCACGAAGAACACCGGGATCATCAGCAGACCCAGGAAGGTGGCGAACACCATGCCGCCGATCACGCCGGTACCGATCGCGTGACGCGCGTTGGCGCCCGCACCGGTGGAGATGGCCATCGGCACCACGCCCATGATGAAGGCGAACGAGGTCATCAGGATCGGGCGGAAACGCAGGCGGGAGGCTTCGATGGTCGCCTCGCGCAGGTTCTTGCCCGCGGCCCGCTGCTCCACCGCAAACTCCACGATCAGGATCGCGTTCTTCGCCGCCAGGCCGATCACCGTGATCAGGCCGATCTTGAAGTACAGATCGTTCGGCAGGCCACGGGCGAGCGAGAAGGCCAGGGCGCCAAGGACACCCAGCGGCACCACCAGCAGCACCGCCACCGGGATCGACCAGCTTTCATACAGCGCGGCCAGGCAGAGGAACACCACCACGATGGACAGCACCAGCAGCAGGGTCGCGGCGTTGCCGGCCAGGATTTCCTGGTAGGACATGCCCGACCAGTCGTAGCCGAAGCCGGCCGGCAGGTCGTCGTTGACGATCCGCTCCATCGCCTGCATCGCCTCGCCCGAGCTGCGCCCGGCGGCCTGCGAACCGACGATGTTGACCGCCGAGTAGCCGTTGTAGCGGCTCAGCGACGGCGGTGCGGACACCCACTCGGACTTCACCACGGTGCTCAGCGGAATCATCGCCTGCGTGCCATCGGCGTTGGTCTGCAGCGTGCTGGGCGTGTAGAAGCTGTTCAACGACTCCGCGCCGGTGCGGTACGGGCCATCGGCCTGCAGGGTCACGCGCTTGATGCGGCCCTCATAGAAGAAGTCGTTGACGTACACCGGGGCCAGCATCAGCTGGATGGTGCTGTACACGTCCGACACCGACAGGCCCATGGTCTGCGCCTGCACGCGATCCACGTGCAACTGCAGCTGCGGGGCGTTTTCCAGACCGTTCGGGCGCACGCCGGTCAGCAGGTCGCTTTCCTGCGCGGCCTTGCCGAGCAGGATGTTGCGCGCCTGCGTCAGTTGCTCATAGCCCACGCCGCCGCGGTCCTGCAGCCACATATCGAAGCCGCCGAACTGGCCCAGGCCCTGCACGGTCGGCAGGTTGACCACGAAGATCTGCGCTTCCTTGATCCCGTAGAACGCGCCGTTCATGTTGTTGATGAACTCGGGCACCGTGATGTCACGGTCCGCCCAGGGCTTGAGGCGGATGAAGCCCATGCCCACGTTTTCACCGGAACCGACGAAGCTGAAGCCGGCCACCTGCAGCATGCCTTCGAAGCCATCCTGCTTTTCCAGGATGCCGCGCATCTGGGCGAAGGCGTGGTTGGTCTGCGACTTGGTCGAGCCCGGCGGCAGCTGCACGATCGCCAGCGCGTAGCCCTGGTCTTCTTCGGGCAGGAAGCTGCCCGGCATGCGCGTGAACAGGAAACCGCACAGCACGGTGAGCACCACGAACAGGATCATCCAGCGCGGGGCATGCTTCACCGCCGAGGTGATGTGGCCCACGTAGGTGTTGCTGACCTTGTCGTAGTACTTGTTGAAGGTGCGGTAGACGATGTTCGGCTTGTCGTTGTGCGTCGGCTTGAGGAACGTCGCGCACAGCGCCGGGGTGAAGCCCAGGGCCAGGAAGGCCGAGAAGGCCATCGCGATGGCGATGGTCAGCGCGAACTGCTTGTAGATCTCACCGGCGGCGCCGCCCTGCAGGGCCGACGGAATGAACACCGCTGCCAGCACGACGGTGATGGCCACCACCGCACCGGTGATCTGGGTCATGGCCTTCTGGGTGGCGGCCTTGGGCGGCAGCTTCTCCTCGGTCATGATGCGTTCGACGTTCTCGATCACCACGATGGCGTCATCGACCACGATGCCGATCGCCAGCACCATCGCAAACAGCGTCAGCTGGTTGATGGTGAAGCCGATGATGCTCATGCCCAGGAACGTGCCCAGCAGCGCGACCGGGATGACCAGGGTCGGGATCAGCGTGGCGCGGAAGTTCTGCAGGAAGATCAGCATCACCAGGAACACCAGCACGACCGCTTCGATCAGGGTCTTGACCACTTCCTCGATCGAGATCTTCACGAAGGTGGTGCTGTCGTACGGCGAGAACCAGCTGACACCGGCCGGGAAGCTCGGGGACAGTTCGTCCATCTTCGAGGTGACCGCATTGGCCACGTTCAGCGCGTTGGCGCCGGGCAGCAGCTGGATCGCGAAGGCACCGGTCGGCTTGCCGTTGTACTGGGTGTCAAAGCCGTAGTTGTTCGCACCGAAGGCGATCCGGGCGATGTCCTTGAGCAGCACGCGCGAGCCGTCGGTATTGGCGCGCAGGATGATGTTCTCGAACTCTTCCGGCGAGCTGAAGCGGCCTTCGGCTGAGACCGTCGCGGTGAAGTAGTGCCCTTCAGGCGAGGGATCCGAGCCCAGCGAACCGGCCGCGAACTGCACGTTCTGGTCCTTGATCGCGGCCAGCACCTGGGTGGCCGACAGGCCGTAACCCTGCATCTTTTCCGGGTTGAGCCAGATGTTCATGGCGTACTCGGAACCGAACTGCTGGGTGCTGCCCACGCCGGGGATACGCGAGATCTGGTCGAGCACGCGCGAGCCGACGATGTCGTTGAGCGCATCGCGGTCGATCGAGGCGCTGTCGGACTGCAGGGCCACCACCATCAGGAAGCCGGCGTTGGCCTTGGCCACCACCACGCCCTGCTGGGTCACTTCAGTGGGCAGGCGAGGCGTTGCCAGCGAGACCTTGTTCTGCACCTGGACCTGGGCGATATCGGCATCGGTGCCGGTTTCGAAGGTCAAGGTGATGGTGACGCGGCCGTTGGAAGCCGAGGAGGAGCTGAAGTACAGCAGGTGATCGATACCGGTCAGCTGCTGCTCGATCACCTGGGTGACCGACTTTTCGGCGGTGTCGGCGCTGGCGCCGGGGTAGGTGGCGCTCACCGTCACCTGGGGAGGCGCGATGCTCGGGTAGGACTCCACGCCCAGACCCAGGATCGAGATCACGCCCGCAAGCGAGATCAGGATCGCGACCACCCAGGCGAATACCGGGTGTTCAATGAAAAATTTAGGCATGACGGAGGATTCCCGTTATTGCTTGTTCGGTTCGGCAGCCGGAGCGGCGTCGGACTTTGCGGCGGCGGCATCGGCCGGGGCGGCCGCGGCATCAGGCTTGGCGGCAGCCGCCGGAGCGGCCCCTGCCGGAGCAGCACCCGCCGGGGCCTGGCCATTGCCGTTGCCGGCGGCCGGGTTCCAGGGGGCGGCCTTGGCCGGTTCGCCTTCCTTGACCTTCTGCACGCCGGCCACGATCACCTGATCGCCGGCATCCAGACCACCGCTGACCAGCCAGTTGCTGCCCTGCTGGCCTTCGCTCTTCACATTCTTGCGGGCGACCTTGCCGTCCTTGCCCACCACCAGCACATAGCCGCCGGTGGTGTCGCGCTGCAGTGCCTGCAGGGGCACCAGGTAGGCGTTGTTGCGCTCACCCAGGGTCGCCTGGAAGCTGACGAACGCACCCGGCAGCAGGATCTGCTGCGGGTTCGGCAGCACCGCACGCAGCGAGACCGCGCCGGTGGCCGGGTCGACCGTGGTCGAGGAGAAGTCCAGCGTACCCGGCTGGTCATAGACCGTGCCGTCGGCCAGCTTCACCTGCACCGTGGATTTGCCGTCCCCGCTCAGCGCCAGTGCGCCCTTGGCCTGGGCCGCGCGCATCTGGGTCAACTCATCCACGCTCATCGAGAAGTTCACGTACAGCGGGTCGAGCTGATCCACGGTGGTCAGCAGGGTCACATCGCCCTGGCCAACCAGCGCACCTTCAGTGACCTGCTGCTTGCCGGCGCGGCCGCTGATCGGCGAGCGCACTTCGGCATAGCCCAGGTTGATCCGCGCGCTGGCCAGCGAGGCCTGGGCCTGCTGCACGGCGGCAGCGGCAGTGCGCTCGGTGGCTTCGGCCGCATCCAGGTCGGACTTGGAGACGTAAGCCTGCGGGGCCAGCGAGCGGGCGCGGTTGGCGGCGGCCTTGGCGTTGGCGGCGGTGGCCTGCGCCGAGGCCAGTTCGGCCTGCGCAGCATTGAGCGAGGCACGCAGCGGTGCCGGGTCGATCAGGAACAGTACCTGGCCTTCCTTCACATCCGAGCCTTCCTGATAGACGCGCTTGAGCAGCACGCCCGGGACGCGGGCGCGCACATCGGCGCTGCGGAACGGCGACAGACGGCCGACCAGCTCACGCTGCAGCGGCAGGGTCTGCGGCTTGGCCTCGATCACGCCCACCTCCGGCGGCGGCGGGGCCTGCTGCTCTTCCTTTTTGCAGGCGGTCAACGCAAGGGCGACTGCGCACGTCAGGGCAAGGGTGCGGAGTGGGGCGATCATCAGGAGAAGCTCCGGTGTTGGTTTGAATACGAAGCCGTGGCCGCATCGGGCGCAGCAAATGCGCGCAGGAAGCTGTCGACGGAGAATTCTGCCCAGCGGCGGCGCACGGCGGCGTCATCGCGGTGGGGAATGTGGAAACGCTGTTTCTCGAAATCCAAGCCGGCGATCATGCTCAATAGCAGTTCAGCCATGAAGTGCGGGTCGTCATGCCTCAGCTGACCCTCGGCGGAACGAGTTGTCATCCATTCAGAAACATGAAGCGCCAAGGCCCCGGCACCGTCCTCGTACAGCGTCCGGGCTTCCTGCGGGAACTGACTGGACTCGGCGGCGATCAGGCGGCGGGCCTGGACCACGTGCGGCTGGTTGAAGTGATCCAGATAGTCGTTGGCGAACCGCAGCAGACTGCCGCGCAGGTCGTCACCGTCGAGTGATCGCAGCCCAGCGGTGGCGCGGCAGACGTGCCGCTGCATCACCCGCTTCAGCAGTTCCTGTTTATTGCCATAGCGGCTGTAGAGGGTCTGCTTGGAACATCCGGCGTGCTGTGCCACCGCGTCCATGCTCAGTTGCATGCCCTGGCTGGCCAGCAGCTCGCGCACGGCATCGAACACGCGATGATCGCGCGCGTCCAGGGTGCTGGCGGCGGGGTGTGGGGGATTCACGCGGTGGACTATACCGTCCAGTTCAGAATTGTAGAAGCCTTGTTTTTCCGTGGCAGTTGATGACCAACGTCAAGTTGCAACGGAAGCGGCCGATGCTGCGTTGGATGAAACCCCGATGCGTTGATCCGTACTCGGCCGGATTGATCGTGCCGATGTAAACGGGACCCAACCCGAAAGACCTTATTCCGTCCTGCAGCAAGGTATTTCTGTGCGGTAGGCCTACAATTTCATTTTCCCAACTGAGCATCACGCACCGCTCCGTCATGAAACCGCAAAAACCAGCAGCCAAGACCGTGAAAAACAAATCCAAACCAGCCGATACGCAGACTGTTTCGCCAGTGGGCTTCTCGCTGGAGCCGGTGTACACGGCCTTGCGCAAGCGCTACCCGTCGGCCGGGCAGGCCGAGGCAGTGGCTTTTGCCGCCGACTTCTACAAGCGCATGGAGGCGGACGAGTTCCCGCACCACAGCGCCGAGGAGTGGGCCGCACTGGCAGCGGACACGCTGGAGTTCGCGCGTGTGCGCAAGTCCGGCAAGGCCAACGTCCGCGTGTTCAACCCGACGCTGAAGAGCAACGGGTGGGAGTCGCCGCATACGGTGTTGCAGATCGTCAACGACGATATGCCGTTCCTGGTCGACACGGTGACGATGTCGCTGGCCGAGCATGGCGTCGGCGTGCATGTGCTGGGTCACCCGGTGATCCGCTTCGCCCGTGACAAGGCTGGCAAACTGACCGGTGTCAGCGACGGCACCGCCGAATCGGTGATGCTGCTGGAGATCGACCGCCAGCCGGCCGACGCCATGGCCGACGTCGAGAAGGCGATCATCAAGGCGCTGGACGAGGTGCGTGCCATCGTCCGCGATTGGGACGCGATGCGTGCCAAGGCGCAGAGCCTGGCCGACGACCTGGGCAGCCGCCAGCTGCCGGTGGATGCCGCTTCGCGCGCCGAAGCGCAGGAATTCCTGCGCTGGGCCGCCGATAACCACTTCACCTTCTTCGGCTACCGCGAGTACCGCGTGGAGAAGCAGGGCAAGGAAGACGTGCTGGCGCCGCTCAACGACACCGGCCTGGGCCTGATGCGCGGGCAGGACAAGTCCGCTGCACGTCCGGTCAAGACGCTCGCCGCGCAGGGCCTCAATGCCACCACCGGCTTGAAGGACGCGCTGATCCTGACCAAGACCAATGCCCGTTCGCGCGTGCATCGCTCCGGCTACATGGATTACATCGGCGTGCTGGAATTCGACGCCAAGGGCAAGATCATCGGCGAACAGCGCTTCCTGGGCCTGTTCACCTCCAGCGCCTACAACCGCCGCCCGTGGGAAATCCCGCTGGTGCGCCAGCGCCACGAATACGTGATGAGCCAGTCCGGCCTGGCACCGAGCAGCCACAGCGGCAAGGCCCTGCGCCACATCCTGGAAACCCTGCCGCGCGAAGAGCTGTTCCAGTCCAGCGAAGACGAACTGTTCCGCACCGCCATGGGCGTGCTGGGCCTTCAGGAGCGCGTGCGCAGCCGCCTGTTCCTGCGCCGTGACAAGTACAGCCGTTTCATCTCCGCGCTGGTGTACCTGCCGCGCGAACGCTTCAACACCGATGTGCGCCTGCGCATCGAAGCCATGCTCAAGGACGCCCTGCAGGGCGAGTACGTGGACAGCTCGGTCGTGCTCGGTGAGTCGCCGCTGGCCCAGGTGCACCTGATCGTGCGCCCGAAGGCTGGCCAGACCCTGGAAGTGGATACCAGCGCACTGGAGCAGAAACTGGCCCAGGTGCTGCGCAATTGGCAGGACGATCTGCGCGAAGCGCTGGTGGCCCGTCACGGTGAGGGCGAAGGCCTGCGCATCGCGGCGCGTATCGGCAAGGCGTTGCCGGCCGGTTACATCGAAGACTCCAGCACCGAGATCGCCGCCAATGACGTCAGCCAGCTTGATGCGCTGACCGGCCCGGACGATCTGCGCCTGAGCCTGCAGGCCGTGCAGCGCGAAGGCGGCGACGGCCTGCGCCTGAAGCTGTATCGCCAGCTGGACGATATTCCGTTGTCCGATGCGCTGCCGATGATGGAAAACATGGGCCTGCGTGTCATCGCCGAGCGCCCGTACCGTCTGACGGTCGATAACGCCCCGGTGTATGTGCAGGACTTCGAAGTGGAATCGGTGGCCGGTGCGATCGACGCGCCGAGCGTCGATGCCGCCTTCGGTGAAACCTTCGCCCGCGTGTGGCACGGCGATGCCGAGAACGACGGCTTCAACCGCCTCGTGCTTGCGGCCGGCCTGCACTGGCGCCAGGTGGCGATGCTGCGTGGCTACTGCAAGTACCTGCTGCAGACCGGCGTGCCGTTCTCGCAGGCCTACGTGGAAGGCACCTTCACCCGCTACCCGCTGCTGGCCCGTCTGCTGGTGGAGCTGTTCGAAGCGCGCTTCGATCCGGCCACCGGCCACGAGAGCAAGGACGCGATCGCCGAGGGCCAGGCCCAACTGCGCGCGCATCTGACCGTGCTCGCCGGCGGTGACGAAGCCACCCTGAAAGTGCTCAAGACCGTGGTCGATGCGCGCAAGGGCGACCGCACCGTGCAGATGGATGCCGCGCGCGATGCGCTGCTCAAGCTGATGGACCGCGTCTCCAGCCTCGATGAAGACCGCATCCTGCGCAGCTTCATGGGCGTGATCGATGCGACCCTGCGCACCAGCTACTACCAGACCGATGCCGAGGGCCGTCCGGGCCACGTCATCAGCTTCAAGTTCGATTCGGCGCTGGTGCCGGACCTGCCCAAGCCGCGCCCGTACCGCGAAATCTTCGTGTACGGCCCGCGTGTGGAGGGTACCCACCTGCGCTTCGGTGCCGTGGCCCGTGGTGGCCTGCGCTGGTCGGACCGTCGCGAAGATTTCCGTACCGAGGTGCTGGGCCTGGTCAAGGCGCAGATGGTCAAGAACACCGTGATCGTGCCGGTCGGCGCGAAGGGCGGCTTCTTCGCCAAGATGCCGCCGGTGAACGGCGACCGTGATGCGGTGTTCGCCAACGGCGTGGCCTGCTACAAGCTGTTCATCCAGGGCCTGCTGGACATCACCGACAACATCGTCAACAACAAGATCGTGCCGCCGGTGGACGTGGTCCGCCACGACATGGACGACCCGTACCTGGTGGTGGCCGCCGACAAGGGCACCGCCACGTTCTCCGACATCGCCAA
Organism: Stenotrophomonas sp. AGC87; assembly: GCF_057333975.1. Lineage (NCBI taxonomy): Bacteria > Pseudomonadati > Pseudomonadota > Gammaproteobacteria > Lysobacterales > Lysobacteraceae > Stenotrophomonas > Stenotrophomonas sp. AGC87. Next base: position 22,245 of record NZ_JBHFHW010000034.1, on the reverse strand, counting down.
CGGCCTGGCCGTGGCGCACGGCTTCTGGATGGGCGATGCATTCGCCTCCGGTGGCTCGGTCGGTTACGACCACAAGGGCATGGGCATCACCGCTCGCGGTGCGTGGGAGTCGGTCAAGCGCCACTTCCGTGCGCTGGGCCGTGACAGCCAGAGCCAGGATTTCACTGCGGTCGGCGTGGGCGACATGTCCGGCGACGTGTTCGGCAACGGCATGCTGTTGTCGCGCCACATCCGCCTGGTGGCTGCATTCGATCACCGCCACATCTTCCTGGACCCGAACCCGGATGCGGCCACGACCTTCGTCGAGCGTGAGCGTCTGTTCACCGTGCCGCGCTCCAGCTGGGCCGATTACGATGCCAAGCTGATCAGCAAGGGCGGTGGCGTGTACCCGCGTACGCTGAAGTCGATCGAGATCACCCCGCAGGTGCGTGACGTGCTCGGCCTGGACGACGGCATCAAGTCGATGACCCCGAACGACCTGATGAGCGCGATCCTGAAATCGCCGGTCGATCTGTTGTGGAACGGCGGCATTGGTACCTACGTCAAGGCGGCCAGCGAGCAGCACAGCGATGTCGGCGACCGTGCCAACAACGCGCTGCGCGTCAATGGCGGCGAGCTGCGCTGCAAGGTGGTGGGCGAGGGCGGCAACCTGGGCATGACCCAGCTGGGCCGTATCGAAGCTGCCCAGGCCGGCGTGCTGCTCAACACCGACTTCATCGACAACTCGGCCGGTGTGGACACCTCCGATCACGAAGTCAACATCAAGATCCTGCTCAACGATGTGGTGCGGGCCAAGAAGTTGACCGTCGAACAGCGCAACAAGCTGCTGGCCTCGATGACCGACGAAGTGGCCGCGCTGGTGCTGATGGACAACTACCGTCAGAACCAGGCGCTGAGCCTGATGGAACGCATGGCGGTCAAGCGCCTGGGTTCCAAGCAGCACTTCATCCGCACGCTGGAACAGCAGGGCCTGCTGGATCGCCAGATCGAGTACCTGCCCTCGGATGCGGAACTGTCCGCACGCAAGGCGCGTGGCCAGGGCCTGACCCGTCCGGAACTGTCGGTGCTGTTGTCCTACTCCAAGCTGGTGGCCTTCCAGCAGCTGCTCGAGTCGGACATTCCGGAAGATCCGTACCTGTCCAAGGAGCTGCAGCGCTACTTCCCGACGCCGCTGCAGAAGAAGTACGCCGATGCGATGGAGCGTCACCGCCTGAAGCGCGAAATCATCGCCACGGCCGTGACCAACCAGACCATCAACCGCATGGGCGCCACCTTCCTGATGCGCATGCAGGAAGACACCGGCCGCACCGTGGCCGAGGTCGCCAAGGCGTACACGATCAGCCGTGAAACGCTGGACGCACGCGCGCTGTGGGCACAGATCGACGCCCTCGACGGCACGTTGCCGGAGTCGGTGCAGATCGATGCGCTGGAAGTGATCTGGAAGCTGCAGCGTTCGTTCGTGCGCTGGCTGCTCTCGCGCCCGGGCGCCATGCCGGGCATCACCGAAGCCGTCAACCGCTACCAGGCCGCGTTCAACGACATCCGCGACGCCTCGGGTGTGCTGCCGGATTCGCAGCGCCCGGCCTACGAGGCCAGCGTGCAGGAGTGGAAGGACAAGGGCCTGCCGCCGGCCTTGTCGCAGCAGCTTTCGGAACTGCAGTTCCTGGAGCCGGCGTTCGACATCATCGAACTGGCCCGCACCCGCAAGCTCAAGCCGGTGGACGTCTCCAAGGTCCACTTCCGTTTGGGCGACGCCCTGCAGTTGCCGTGGCTGTTCGAGCAGATCGACGCGCTGGAGGTCAACGGCCGCTGGCACGCCGTGGCCCGTGGCGTGCTGCGCGACGAGCTGGCCGCCCACCATCGCAACCTGGCTGCCCAGGTCCTGTCGATGAAGGGCAGCAGCGCCGAAGCCAAGGTCGCCGCCTGGATGGGTCGTGACGACAGCAGCCTGCGCTTCACCCTGGCGATGCTGGCCGAGCTGGCCGAGCAGAAGACCCTGGACTACCCGACCGTCTCGGTCGCGGTGCAGCGCCTGGGTCAGCTGGCCTCGCATGGTGCGTAAGCAGGGTGCGTGAGCGCATTCGCGCTGACGCCCCACGGTTTGCCCTGCAAACCGTGGGCCCCATGCAGACGATGCTTCCAAACCCCCGCGCCTTCGGCGCGCCCCCCCGCC
>NZ_JBHFHW010000034.1:11780-20004 GCF_057333975.1 Stenotrophomonas sp. AGC87 | reverse complement strand
CCGCCACGAACGGTTATGCTCTTGCCGGCATACCCCACCCGGATTCACCGATGAGCGACACCCCCCGTATCGCCTTTCTGGCCAGCTCCACCGAAGCGGCGCAGCTCGCGCTGGCACAGATGCGGGCCCGCTATGGCGACTACACGCCCGAGCAGGCCGAGGTGCTGTGCCCGCTGGGCGGTGATGGCTTCCTGCTGCAGACGCTGCATCGCTATGGCGCGCTGGACAAGCCGGTGTTCGGCATGAAGCTGGGGACGGTGGGTTTCCTGATGAACCAGTTCCGTGATGACGATCTGCCCGCGCGCCTGGCGGCCGCCGAGCCGGCCAACCTGCGGCCGCTGGAGATGCTGGCCTTGACCGAGTCCGGCACCACCACCGGCTCGCTGGCCTACAACGACGTCTCGCTGCTGCGCCAGACCCGCCAGGCCGCGCACATCGGCATCGACCTCAACGGCCAGGAACGCGTGGCCGAGCTGATCGGCGATGGTGTGCTGGTCGCCACCCCGGCCGGCAGCACGGCGTACAACTATTCCGCACATGGCCCGATCCTGCCGCTGGGCTCGCACACGATCGCTCTGACCCCGTTGGCGCCGTACCGTCCGCGCCGCTGGCGGGGGGCGATCCTCAAGGCCGACACCGAAGTGCGCTTCCGCGTGCTCGATCCCTACAAGCGCCCGGTCAGCGTCACCGCCGATTCGCACGAAACCCGCGATGTGGTGGAAGTGACCATCCGCGAATCGCGCGAACGCCGCGTCACCATGCTGTTCGACCCGGAGCACAACCTGGAAGACCGGATCCTGAGCGAGCAGTTCATGTTCTGACGGTGCACGGCCGTGGTGGCCATGCACTGTGGGAGAATGGCTGGCCGGCCGCTGCGGCCGCATTGGATTGCTGATTGCCATGGGCGACAACACCCCCCGTTTGCTGACCGTTGCCGTGACGTCGCGGGCCCTGTTCGATCTGGAAGAGGGCCACGCGCTGTTCGAGGCCGAAGGCGTCGATGCCTACGCCGAGTACCAGCGCAAGCACGAAGATGATGTGCTGCGCCCCGGCGTGGCCTTCCCGGTGGTGCGCAAGCTGCTCGCGCTCAACCAGGGCCAGTCGCCGGAACAGCCGCGGGTGGAAGTGATCCTGCTGTCGCGCAACTCCGCCGATACCGGCCTGCGGATCTTCAATTCGATCCAGCACTACGACCTGGGCATCATCCGCGCGACCTTCACCGCGGGCGAGCCGACCTGGCCGTATGTGAAGCCGTTCGGCACCGATCTGTTCCTGTCGGCCAACCCGGAATCGGTACGGCGCGCGCTACTGCACGGGATCGCTGCCGCGACCATCCTGCCCAAGCCGCCGGGCGAGACCATCGCCGCGGCCGAACAGGTCGATCTGGGCCGTCCGCTGGGCCAGCTGCGCATCGCCTTCGATGGTGACGCGGTGATCTTTGGAGATGAGAGCGAACGCATTTCGCGCGAGCAGGGCGTGGAAGCCTTCGGCCGCCACGAGCGTGAGAACGCCCGTGAGCCGCTCAGCGGTGGCCCGTTCCGCAACTTTCTCTCGGCGCTGCATACGCTGCAGGCCGTGTTCCCCTCGGGCGAAGATGCGCCGATCCGCACCGCGTTGGTGACGGCGCGCTCGGCGCCGGCGCACGAGCGCGTGATCCGCACGCTGCGCGAGTGGGGCGTGCGCCTGGACGAGGCGCTGTTCCTCGGCGGCCGCCACAAGGGCCCGTTCCTGGAAGCCTTCGGCGCGGACATCTTCTTCGACGATTCCCAGCACAACATCGACAGCGCGCTGCAGCACCAGAGCGTGGCCGCCGGGCACGTGCCGCATGGGGTCGCCAACGACGGTTGATGCAGCGCGGGGCCCCTGTGCCCGCCAACGGTGGGCACCTACGGGATCGGCAGGACCGACGGCGCGGTGGTGTCAGGATTCAATGGCAGGCGGATGTCGACCAGCCGCCAGCGCAGCCCCGAGCGCTGCAGGATGAAGACCACCGGCGCGCCCTGCGGCGTGTAGGTGGTGGCGGTAAAGCGCGACAGCGACTCGAAATGATGGGTGGCGCCCTTCAGGGGCCGCGCCGGCCGTGGCGCCGCATAGGCGTCATTGCTGGGGCTGTCCAGATCGTTGCTGGCGCGCTTCCACAGGGTGTGGCCCTCCAGCAGCGCACCGATGCCGGTCGGGGTGACCAGCGCGTCCACGGCGGTCGCGCTGAGCCGGTCGCCGGCCGAGAGCAGCAACGCGCCGAACAGACTGGACTGCATGTCCGGACCCGCGCGGCGGACCACGTAATCGCTCAGCTGGGCGCGCAGGTTGGCGCGCAGCATCGGGAAATCCACGTAACGGTCGAGCTTGGCGGTATCGCGCTGCTCGATCGCGCGGCTGAGCCCATGCACGGTCACGTAGGGGCCGCTGAACACGATGCCGGCCAGCACCAGCAGCACGGTGACCAGCAACCAGAGCAGCTTCTTCATCGGGTCTGCCTTGTCGTCATGGTGCCCAGCTTGACGCAGCGGGCGTCAGTGCACGTGAAGTTCAGAACTCCAGGTCCAGCGCCGCGCACAGGTAATCCACGAAGGGTGCCAGCGTGACCAGGTCGGCCGCGATGGTCTGGCGCAGTCGCGGGCCGGTCATGGTGGCGTCGTCCAGCGAGCGCCAGAACACCCAGTTGCGGTGCTTGAGATCGTCGATGAACTCGAACTCCGGCTCGAACCCGCGCGGGGCCCGCACCAGCTTCTCGCTTTCCTCGAAATCAAACTTCTTGCGCAGCACCGGCGAATGCGCGGCGGCCTTCCAGCTGCCGGGGTTGTCGACGATGAAGTGCCGCACCTTGCGCTGGGTGGCCGGCTCGGGATGCCACAGCCCCGCGCCGACGAAGCTCTCGCCCGGCTGCAGGTGGATATAGAACGACGGGGCCGGCACCTGCTTGCGGCGCTCATGGAACAGGCGCGCACCCTGCCAGCTCTTGTAGGGCGATTTGTCGTTGGAGAAGCGCGCATCGCGGTAGATGCGGAACAGCGAGCCACCCACGGTGCGCGGATCGGCGCGGAAGTGCTCGCTGACCGCGGCCAGGTCCGGCTGCAGATCGGTGATCAGGCGCAGGAACGGCTGGCGGACGTGCTCTTCGTACTTCGGCTTGTGCTCGTTGAACCAGGTCTTGTCGTTGTTGCGGGCCAGACCACGCAGGAAGCTGAAGGTGGCCGGGCTGAAATAGGTGCTCATAGGCTGCTCTGCAGGTGGGTGCCCCAGTCGCGCAGCTGCTGCAGCAGGGCAAGCTTGCCGGCATCGTCGGCATGCTCTGCGGCCAGTGCATCCAGCTGCGCGGTGAACTGCGGCAGGGTCTGTTCGCCCAGCGATGCATCGCCGAGCAGGCGCTGGCGACGATAGTCGTTCCAGCGTGAGCGTTCGGTGGTGTCCAGGGTGTCCAGGTAGTTGCGGGCGCGGTACCGGAACAGCAGCTCGGGCATGCGCGGATCGCGCAGGCGCTCGGCGAAGCTGGCCAGTTCGGCCGGTGGGCTGGTGCGGATGCGCGCCATCAGGGATTTGTCGCCGTCGGCCAGGAAGCCGTCGTACAGCGACGCATCAACGTCGCTCGGCGGCAGCGTGCGCTCACCCGAATACACTTGGCGGACCTTCTCGGCCAGGGCCGGGCCGATCTGGCGCAGCCGCTCGGCCTTGGCCTCGATCGCGGCCGGGTCGAGGCCAAGGCGCGCATGGTCGGCCGGGCGCAGATGGTTCCAGGCGACCAGCGCCGGGACCTTGTTGAGGTGCACTTCCTTGAGCGGCACGCGCTGCTCGCCCTCGGCCATGTCGGCCGCGCGGGTGTACAGGCGTGCGGCGATGGTTTCCGGCGGCAGATCGAGCAGCGGCTCGATATCGCCCTCCAGATCGAGCGCGATGATGCGGTTGTTGATGAAGGGATGGCGCGCCAGTGGCAGCACCGGTGCGGCGCACATGCGCTGGGCCGGGTAGCGCATCGAGATGTGCAGCACCGGCTGCATCGCCTCCACATCCAGCAGGCTGCCCACGAAGCGCTTGTCGCGCAGCTTCAGCGCGTAGTCCCACAGCCGTGGCTGGGCCTGCTTGAACAGCTTGGCCAGGCCGATTGTCGCGTACACGTCGGACAGCGCTTCATGCGCATCGCCCTGACGGACGTTGTTGGCCGTGGCCAGATGCTCGAGCTTGAACGAAGTGGCACCGTCTTCGCGCTGCGGCCAGACAATGCCGTCCGGGCGCAGCGCATGCAGGAGCCGCATCATGTCCAGCAGATCCCAGCGCGAATTGCCGTTGCGCCACTCGCGTTCGTAGGGGTCGTAGAAGTTGCGGAACAGCCCGTGGCGGACGAACTCATCGTCGAAGCGCAGCGTGTTGTAGCCCAGCGAGCAGGTGCCCGGCTGCGCCATCAGGTCGTTGATCCGCGCGAACGCCTCGGCCTCGGTGACGCCGGCGCTCAGCGCGTGCTGCGGGGTGATGCCGGTGATCAGGGTGGCGATCGGGGAGGGCAGCAGATCATCGGCCGGTTTGACGTAGAAGCTGACCGGTTCTTCGATGATGTTCAGATCGGCATCGGTGCGGATACCGGCGAACTGCGCGATGCGCGTGCGGCGCGGGTCCTGGCCAAAGGTTTCCAGGTCATAGAACAGGAAGCTGTCGGCCATCAGTGCGCACCCTCCAGGACGGGCAGTTGTTCGTGGATCAGCCGCTCCAGTGCGGCCCAGTCGATATGCGCCAGGCTGTCGTGCCCGGCAGTGGCGTCTTCGAGCATGCGTCGCTGCAGTTCGGTGCGCGCCAGCGCAACGGCATACGGCGTACGCAGGAAGGTGACCATCGTGTAATGCGGCACGAAGCGGGTCGGCCAGCGGGCCTGCAGCGCCTGTTCCAGTTCGCGCTGCAGCAGGAACTGCGGATCGGCCACGCGGTCGCGCATCTCCAGGTAGTTCTCCAGCGCCATCTGCTGGATCGCCTCGGCATTCGGCTTGCGGTCCGCTTCGAATGCAGCGAATGCCTCGCCCAGCGAATCCTGCTCCAGCAGATGCGCGGCCAGGGCGATGCAATCCTCGAAGGCGCAGTTCATGCCTTGGCCGTGGAACGGGACCATCGCGTGCGCGGCATCGCCGATCAGCACCGCGCGGCCCTTCATGTGCCAGTGCTTGAGATGTAGCGTGCCCAGCAGGCCCGGCGGATGCTGCTCCCAGTCGCGGCGCAGGTTCGGGATCAGCGCCAGCGCATCGGGGAAGTCGCGCGCGAACAGCGCTTCGGCCTCGGCCCCGCTGTTGGTGGTGGCAAAGCTCGGATCGCCCTCGTTGGGCAGGAACAGCGTGACCGTGAACGTGCCTTCGTCGTTCGGCAACGCGATGCACATGTAGTGCCCGCGCGGCCAGATATGCAGTGCATTGGCCTCGATCCGGAACCCGCCATCGTCGGTCGGCGGGATTTCCAGCTCCTTGTAGGAGTGATCCAGGAAATCGATGCGCTCGTCCAGCGGCTGCTTGCGGTTCATCGCCGCGCGCAGCGCCGAGCCGGCACCGTCTGCCCCGATCAGGGTATCGAAGCGGATGTCGTGCGGCTGGTCGTCGCGGTCATCGATGAAGCGCGCGTAGCCGGCATCGAAATCCACCGTGTGCAGGCGGCGGTGGAAGTGCACGGTGGCACCGGCATCCTCGGCCAGCTGCAGCAGCGTGGTGTTGAGGTCCTTGCGGTGGATCGACCAGATGACTTCGCTGTCGTCGCGCCCGTAGCGTTGCAACTGCGGCGCGCCGTCGCGCGGGTGGATCATGCGCCCACGCATCATCACCGCCTTGGCCATGACCGCGTCTTCGACCCCAGCCTGGCGCAGCGCGTGCCGGCCACGTTCGGCGAGCGCCAGATTGATCGAACGACCGGACTCGTAATCGCTCACGCGCGGATCGCCGCGGCGCTCATACAAGGTGATCTGCCAGCCCTGGCGGGACAGCAGGATGGCCAGCAATGAACCGGCCAGGCCAGCGCCGATGATGCTCAGCGAGCGGGAGGGGGTAGCGATCAAGGCGATGTCCGTGGGGGCGGGGAGGGCAGTCGGGTCAGAGACCGGCCCAGGCTTCCACTTCCTCGACGAAGTGGTGCAGGTCGAGATAGCGGTTGTAGAGCGGTGTGGGTGAGATACGGATCACGTCGGGCTCGCGCCAGTCGCCGAGCACGCCCACGGTCTGCAGGTACTCGAACAGGCTGCGGCCGCGCTCGCGGCCGCCGGCCACGCGCAGCGACAGCTGGCAGCCGCGGCGATCCGGCGCCGAAGGCGTCAGCACCTCCAGCACGCCCGAAAGGCGCGCACGCACCAGCGCATCCAGCATGCCGGTCAGGCGCAGCGATTTGGTCCGCAGCGCATCGATGCCGCCGGCTTTGTCGACGACATCGAGGGCAGCGCGCAGTGGGGCCAGACCCAGCACCGGCGGATTGCTGAGCTGCCAGCCTTCGGCACCGACCGCAGGCACGAACTGCGGCGCCATCTTGAAGCGGGTGGCTTCTTCATGGCCCCACCAGCCAGCGAAGCGCGGCAGCGTGGCATCACGGTGATGGCGTTCGTGCACGAAGCAGCCGGCGACGGCGCCCGGGCCGGCGTTGAGGTACTTGTAATGGCACCACACGGCGAAATCCGGCGCGATGTCGTGCAGCTGCAGCGGCACATTACCCACCGAATGCGCCAGGTCGAAACCGACGCGGGCGCCCTGCAGGCGCGCCATGCGGGTGATAGCGTCCAGATCGAACACCTGGCCACTGCGGTACTGCACGCCGGGCCACAGCACCAGCGCCAGGCGCGGGCCGTGTTCGGTGATGGCGCGTTCGATGGCCTGCAGCGAGATCGTGCCGTTGGGTTCGTCGGGCTGTACTTCGACCAGATCGGTGGCCGGATCGAAGCCGTGGAATCGGATCTGCGATTCCACCGCATGCCGATCCGTCGGGAAGGCGCCGGCCTCCATGAGGATGACGGGGCGCTCGGCGGTGGGCCGGTAGAAGCTGACCATCATCAGGTGCAGGTTGACGCTGAGGGTGTTCATCGCCACGACTTCGCTGGGCAGGGCGCCGACCACGCGGGCGAGCTGTTCGCTCACCAGGCGGTGGTAGTGCAGCCACTGGGTGTCGCCGGTGAAGTGGCCTTCGACGGCCAGCGAGGCCCATTTATCCATGACTTCCTGGACGGCGGCACGTGCGCCGCGCGGCTGCAGACCCAGCGAGTTGCCGACGAAGTAGGTCTGGTCGCGGTGGTTGTGCTGGGGGAAGACGAATTCGTTGCGCAGGGCGCGCAGCGGGTCGGCGGCGTCCAGGGCAACGGCATGGGTGCGGCTGAGGAGTTCGGACATGGTGCAACCGGCGGTGTCAGTGAGCCGACAGTTTATCCGGGTGGTGGGGGTGTGGGCTGAATCTGGCTTGCGGTGCTGTTTTGGCGTGGGCTGGCAGCTGGCGCTCTAGCTGGAGGCCGGAGCCAACGCCAACGCCAATGCGTACGGAGTGACGTTCCAGTGTACGGGCCGGTGTGGGTGGGTCTACTGGACCCGCCGCAAGTACGTCCATGTAGGCTCGTAGTGCGGCATCCATGCCGCACACGGTCCTGCAGACCCACCCACACCGACCCGCTTACAATTGGTCGGTGCGTACGGGAAAAGGCGGGCGCCTGCGCCTTGGGCTGTTCACTGGTGCAGTTTGAGCGCGGAGGCCGGGTGAGCCAACAGCGGTGGACGATGCATCCACTTGCCGACGCTTGGCACTGTCCGCCGTGATCGGACACAACGGTATTGCTCGCTCACCCAACTTGCCGGTCTTCGCTCAACTTTCGGAGCTGGTCCGGACTCAAACGCAGACGCAGACGCAGACGCAGGCGCAGTCATTACATGCCTGCGCCGAGGTTGGCGGCGCTGGTGCCAGCGTAGTTTGATCTTGCCTGTGTGGCTGCGGCGCAGTATCAGCAGAAGCAGTCACGGCAGCGATAGCCGCACTGGCACTGGCACTGGAACTGGAACTGGAACTGGAACGGGCGCGAGCAGAATCCGAAGCAGCAGAAGCAACAGAAGCAGAAGCAACAGAAGCAGAAGCAACAGAAGCAGAAGCAACAGAAGCAGAAGCAACAGAAGCAGAAGCAACAGAAGCAGAAGCAACAGAAGCAGGGGCGGTCGCTCTAGCTTGCTCTTTCCCATGCGCACCGACGAAGTGTGGATGGGTCGGTGGGGGTGGGTTTCCGGGACCGTGGGGGGGGGGG
>NZ_JBHFHW010000034.1:4972-11658 GCF_057333975.1 Stenotrophomonas sp. AGC87 | reverse complement strand
CCCCCCCCCCCCCCCCCCCCCCCCCCCCACTCCCAGCCCACCTAACGGCCGGCTTCCAAGCTTCCAAGCTCTCAAGCTGGCGAACCATCACCCCTCAACAGCAACCTTCGCAGGCAACGGATCCACGTGCCCGCACGCATCGCACGTGCGCAACGCCAATGACGAGTGATAGCGATCGAACACCTTCGGCAGATCCGTCTCGATGTTCTCCAGCGCAAAAAACTCCTCGTACAACTTGTGATTGCACCGCTCGCAGAACCACATCAACCCATCGCGCTCATGCGCCAACCGCTTGCGCTCCACCACCAGACCCACACCGCCCGGCGGGCGGCGCGGCGAATGTGGCACGCCGCCCGGCAACAGGAAAATTTCGCCCGCGCGGATCGGAATGTCGCGCACCGCGCCATCCTCCTGCACCTTCAGCGTCATCTCCCCTTCCAGCTGATAGAACCACTCCGGCCCCTCGTCGTAATGGAAATCCGTGCGGCTGTTCGGGCCGCCGACCACCATCACGATGAAATCGCCGTTCTCGATCATCTTGTTGCCGACCGGCGGCTTCAGCAGATGCCGGTTTTCTTCGATCCAGCCGAGCAGATTGATGGGAGAGGCAAGCATGGGCGCTGTCCGTAAAAGGAAGAATCAGTCGCGCCGACCGTGGCGCGGCACGTAGGACAACGCCTTTTCGTAGGCCGGCTGCAGGTCTTCCGGTGCGCCCACGTCAATGCCCATCTCGCGCACCCGGCCGTCCTTCAGGCTGTATACCCAGCCGTGCACCATCAGCTTCTGGCCGCGTGCCCAAGCGTCCTGCACGATCGTCGAGCGGCAGGCGTTGACCACCTGCTCGATCACGTTCAACTCGCACAGGCGCGCATGCTTCAGCGCCGGATCCTCGATCGCCTCCATGATCGCCGAATGTTTCTGCGCCACATCGCCGACATGGCGCAGCCAGTTGTCGGCCAGGCCCACGCGCGTGTTGTTCAAGCTGGCGTGCACGCCGCCGCAGCCGTAATGGCCCACGATCAGGATGTGCTTCACTTTCAGCTGATCCACGGCGTACTGGATCACGCTCAGGCAGTTCAGATCGGTATGCACCACCACGTTGGCCACGTTGCGGTGCACGAACACCTCACCCGGCGCCATGCCGATGATCTGGTTGGCCGGCACGCGCGAATCGGAACAGCCGATCCACAGGTATTCCGGGTGCTGCTGCTTGGCCAGCTGGTGGAAGAACTCCGGGTCTTCTTTCTCGATCCGGTCCGCCCATTCGCGGTTGTTCTGCAGCAGCTTGTGGATGTCTTTCATCGTGCGGGGGTCCCTGACGTCGGGTGGGGGCAAGGCGCGGCCAGGGTGGCCGCGTCGTCGCAGGAGTGGGGAAGGTCAGTCGGCGGCAATGCCGCCCTCGCGGCGCCAGCGCATCCACTGCGCCAGCTCGCGTGATGCCGGGGCGTCCAGTGCAGACAGCGCGTCGATCACGCTGGTCTGGTTGGCCTCGGGGTGGTTCTGGCTGAGCTTGAGTTTGATCTGCACCTGCGCCGGGCGGAAGCGGAAACCGACGATGCCGGCGAGCATGCGCTGTTGGCGCGGCTCGATCGGCAGCAGGTCCCAGTCACCACCGACCTGTGCTTCATAGTGCGCGCTCAGGCCGTCCAGCATGGCGATCAATGTGTTCGGATCGGTGGTCGGTTCCAGCACCCCGCGCAGTTCCGCAGCGGCGTAGTTCCAGGTCGGGACGCGTGCCTGTGCTTCCTTGTGTTCACCCCGTCCCTGGGGCTCACCCTGCGGGCCAGCCTTCGGCTGTCCAACGCCGTTCCTGACGGCGTTGTCCGGGTACCACCCCGGCGATACGTAGGCGTGTGGGCCGTGCACCAGCATCAATGCAGGGCCGGCGTGGCCCGCCTGCGGGTTGGGCTTGGCCCAGTGGCCTTCGATCAGGATGCCGTCGGCATCGCGCCGGTACAGCACCGGCATCCGTGTGGCCTGCGGCAGGCCGTCGGCCCCGGTCGTGACCAAGGTGATGAACGCATCGCGCGCCAGCAGCCGGTCCAGCCAGATCAGGTCGGTCTCGACGAAGGCGGACGGGATGAACATCGTCGGTTACGCGCGGGCGCCCAGGCTCTGGATCATGCGGCCGTGCAATGCGTCATCGCTGTCGGCCTGTGGCGGCTGCACTTCATGCAGCGAGAAGCCGCGCACCAGGGCGTCTTCTTCATCCAGACCGTCGTAGGCGACGAACTCGGCGTCGAACAGCTGCGAGCGCGCGGTGTCTTCGCTGTCATAGCTCAGCGTGTTGCCGTCGCTGTCCAGTACCTCGGCGGTGCCGGCCGGGCGTACGCGCAGGCGGGCCCAGATCAGGGTGTTGCCGAGGCTGGCCAGGAACCACTCGTCGTGGTGGGAAGTGTCGTCGTTCATGTGATTACCATCGAAAGCAGCCAGAGCAAGGCAGCCATGCCCAGTCCAGCAAGAAGCGTAAGCAGGGAAAGCCAGGCCGGCGCGGCCAGGCCGGTCAGCGAGCGGTCGGTGCTCTGGCGATAGTCACGGCCGAGCAGCCAGCGCAGCGCATCCGGGCGCAGAAATGCGCCCGTGCCGAAACGATCCGCCAGCGCCGGGTGGCGGTCGCGGATGTGGACCAGGGTCAGCGGCCAGAAGATCACGAAGGCACTGAACCCGGCGATCGCCACGCCGACGAAACACAGCGCGAAGAACAGGGTCATGGTTCAGTGCCTCCGTAGGTCGATCAGAATTCGGCGCTGCCCGGTGCGCGCGGGTAGGGGATCGCGTCGCGGATGTTGCTCAGCCCACAGACGTAGACCACCAGGCGCTCGAAGCCCAGGCCGAAACCGGCGTGCGGCACCGAACCGTAGCGGCGGAAATCGCGGTACCAGCCGTAGTGCGCCGGATCCAGGCCGAACTGCGCCATGCGTGCATCCAACACATCCAGGCGCTCTTCGCGCTGGCTGCCGCCGATGATCTCGCCGATGCCCGGGGCCAGCACGTCCATCGCCGCGACGGTCTTGCCGTCGTCGTTCAGGCGCATGTAGAACGCCTTGATGTGCTCGGGGTAGTTGGTCACCACCACCGGGCGGCCGATGTGTTCTTCGGTCAGCCAGCGCTCGTGCTCGGTCTGCAGGTCCAGGCCCCATTCGACCGGGAAGTCGAACTTCTTGCCCGAGTTCTGCAGCAGCTTCACCGCTTCGGTGTAATCGATCTGCTCGAACGGGGCGTTGATGAAGCCTTCCAGCTTGGTGATCGCGTTCTTGTCCACGCGCTCGGCCAGGAAGGCCAGGTCATCGCCGCGCTCATCGAGCACCGCGCGGAACAGGTACTTCAGGAACTGCTCGGCCAGGCGCGCGTCTTCGGCCAGATCGGCGAAGGCGATTTCCGGCTCGATCATCCAGAACTCCGCCAGATGGCGGGTGGTGTTGGAGTTCTCGGCGCGGAAGGTCGGGCCGAAGGTGTAGACCTTGCTCAGCGCCAGGCAGTAGGCCTCGACGTTCAGCTGGCCGGACACGGTCAGGAAGGTCTCCTTGCCGAAGAAATCGCGGCTGAAATCCACCTCGCCCTTTTCGTTGCGCGGCAGGTTGGCCATGTCCAGGGTCGAGACCCGGAACATCTGGCCGGCACCTTCGGCATCGGAGGTGGTCACGATCGGGGTGCTGATCCAGTTGAAGCCGTTCTGGTGGAAGAAGCGGTGCACGGCCTGGGCCAGGCAGTTGCGGATGCGGGTGACCGCACCGAACAGGTTCGTGCGCGGGCGCAGGTGCGCCACTTCGCGCAGGAACTCCGGGCTCATCGGCTTGGGCTGGATCGGGTAGGTCAGCGGGTCTTCGACCAGACCGACGATCTCGATGTCGCTGGCCTGGATCTCGAAGGACTGGCCCTTGCCCTGGGATTTGACCAGGGTGCCGCGGGCGATCACCGAGCAGCCCGGGGTCAGGCTCTTGATGTCGTCGAAATTGGCCAGGGTGTCATTGGCCACCACCTGGATGGGGGCGAAGCAGGAGCCATCGGTGACATTGACGAAGGCAAGCGCCGCAGAGCCGCGCACCGTGCGGACCCATCCGCGTACTGTTGCCTCGCCGCCTTCCGGGATCTTCCCGGCAAGCGCATGTTCAACGCTGACCACCGTCATGACTTGAATCCTCTGTTGATCGACTCGATCTCTGAACACGGAGTTTAACGGGTGCGGTGTTCGGCTTGCGAGGCATTTCTCGCGTCCCCCGGGGCTGCGCGCCGTGTGAACCGCAGCTGCGGCCGCCGAGGCCGGGCCGCGCCATACCCTCTATAATGATCACGATCCGCTGGAGTTGCCCGTCATGGCCGTAAGCCTTACCCCTGTTGCCTTTGCCCGTGTGCGCAAGTTCGTCGAGCAGACCCCTGGTGCGCTGGGCCTGCGTTTCGGCGTGACCCGCACCGGTTGTTCCGGCTGGGGGCACATCACCGATCTGGCCCGCGATGAGCGCGAAGGCGACACCGTTTTCGAGCAGGATGGGGTCCGCATCTATGTGGATGCCACCAGCCTGGAGCTGGTGGACGGCACCGAGATCGACTTCGGCAAGCACGGGCTGAGCGAGACCTTCACGTTCAGGAACCCGAACGCGACCGCCGAATGCGGCTGCGGCGAGAGCTTCACGACCGAGGCCGACAAGGCCTGATTGCCCGCGCGCCGGGCCTGTTCAGCCCGCCCGGCTTGCCTGCAACCCCTTCTGCTGCCACAATGCGCGGCTTCCTGCCTGATTCCGGGCAGGACCCTTGCCCCACCGCGTTCACCTGCGGGGGGCTGTCCGGCCCTCAAAGGGCCACATCCGAAAGGTAAAAACACATGAGTCGTCATTACGAAGTCGTGTTCCTGGTCCATCCGGACCAGAGCGAACAGGTCCCGGCCATGATCGAGCGCTACAAGGCGCTGGTCGAGAACGGCAACGGCACCATCCACCGTCTGGAAGATTGGGGCCGTCGTCAGCTGGCTTACCCGATCCAGAACCTGGTGAAGGCCCACTACGTCATGCTCAACATCGAGTGCGACCAGGCCGTGCTGAGCGAGCTGGTGGAAAGCTTCCGCTTCAACGACGCCGTGCTGCGCAACCTCGTCATCAAGCGTGACGAAGCTGACACCGAGCAGTCGCTGATCATGAAGAGCAAGGACGAGAAGGGTGACAAGCCCGAGCGTGGCGAGCGTCGTCGTCGTGATGACGAAGAAGGTGAAACCACCCCCGCCGCCGCTGACACCGATGCCGGCGATGACGCCGCTTCGGCCGCTTAAGGAGCACTGACATGTCCAAGTTCTTCCGTCGTCGCAAGTTCTGCAAGTTCACGGCCGAAGGTGTCAAGGAGATCGATTACAAGGATCTCAACACCCTGCGCCAGTACCTCACCGAGAACGGCAAGATCGTGCCGAGCCGCGTGACCGGTACCAAGTCGAAGTACCAGCGCCAGCTGGCAACGGCCGTCAAGCGCGCCCGTTTCCTGGCCCTGATTCCGTACACCGACAACCACGACGTCTGATGAAGGCAGGCGGCCTTCCGGTCGCCGCTTTCGCGGATCCGGCCGCCCGCGCTGTAAAGCGTCGGGCGGTGTTAAGGATTCGCCGTTCGGATATTCGGACAGCCATCCGCTGCGGGGCCTGAGCCTCGCTAACGAATACATATTTGGAGCTACACCATGAAGCTGATTCTTCTTCAGAAGGTCACCAACCTCGGCGGTCTGGGCGATCTGGTCGACGTGAAGCCGGGCTACGGCCGCAACTTCCTCGTCCCGACCGGCAAGGCCGTTCCGGCCACCGCGACCAACGTGGCTGAGTTCGAAGCCAAGCGCGCTGATTACGAAGCCAAGGCCCAGTCGATCCACGCTGACGCCGAAGCCCGCAAGGCGAAGCTGGAAGGCAAGAGCGTCACGATCGCTGCGAACGCTTCGACCGAAGGCAAGCTGTACGGTTCGGTTGGCCCGCGCGATATCGCCGAAGCCTTCACCGCTGCCGGCCTGCCGCTGGAAAAGAGCGAAGTGATCCTGGGCGAAGGCGCGTTCCGCAACGTGGGCGAGTACGAGGTGACTGTTCACCTGCACGCCGACGTGGAAACCACCGTCAAGGTGGTTGTGGAAGCCGAAAAGGCCTGATCCCCGCCGAAAGGCTGGAGTCACTGAAACGGGCGCCCGCGAGGGTGCCCGTTTTTGTTTGTGGCAACGGCAACGGCTTGGCGCCTTGATGACATCGGTGGGAGGGCGCCGGGTAGCCTGGGCCGGGACCCGCCGTAAACCCGTCCATGGGGGCTCGAAATGCGCCATCCATGGCGCATTACGGTCCCGGCCCAGGCCCCCCGGCACCCTCCAGCCAAGTATCCAGTCCGGGCGGTTGGAAGAGCTGGCTCCCGCTGGCTGTGGTGGGCGGTGCCCCAGTCGGCATGTTCCGGATCCAGATCCCCAGGTAGCAACTGTGTTGCTGGAGGAGCTTCAGTCCCCCAGCCACGCATGGCGTGGCTCTCCCGCGCCGTTCCGACGCACAGACGATGGCGGCTCAGCTCGATTTGAGTCATTCCGCTCGGGTCAGGCCAGGCCAGGTCAATCCAAGGCTGCCATGCCTTGGCTTTCAGCCTGCACACCAGCCATGTGTCTACGGGATGGCGTGGGTGGGGTGGCGGGGCCATAAGGCGCCATGGATGGCGCCTTATGAGCCCCCATGGACGGGTTCACGG
>NZ_JBHFHW010000034.1:0-4902 GCF_057333975.1 Stenotrophomonas sp. AGC87 | reverse complement strand
CCCGCCACGCACCAACCTGAAATGCCGCTTCTGCTCTGGCTCTGGCTACACGGCCACGGCCACGGCCACGGCCACGGCCACGGCCAGCACCCGCCCCCGCAGCCCGCTGAACACCCGCCCCGTTATACTCAGGCTATCGCGTCGCCCCCGGGACCATTGAAACCCTGCAACATCAATGGCTTGAAGGGTAAATCCGCTCCGTAATCCACCATGGTGGGGGTCGCTTCAGGCCTTCGCCCGGAAAACCATCACGCCATGCGTCTGTCCACGATCAAGCTGTCCGGATTCAAATCCTTCGTCGATCCGACCACGCTGCACCTGCCGACCAACATGACCGGCGTGGTGGGGCCCAATGGCTGTGGCAAATCCAACATCATCGACGCCGTGCGCTGGGTCATGGGCGAAAGCTCCGCCAGCCGCCTGCGCGGCGACTCGCTCACCGACGTCATCTTCTCCGGCTCCTCCGCCCGCAAGCCCGTCTCGCAGGCCGCCGTCGAACTGATCTTCGACAACACCGACCACACCATCACCGGTGAGTACGCCTCGTTCAACGAGATCTCGGTCAAGCGGACCGTCAGCCGCGACGGCAGCAGCAACTACTACCTCAACGGCACCAAATGCCGCCGCCGCGACATCACCGATCTGTTCCTCGGTACCGGCCTGGGGCCGCGCAGCTACTCGATCATCGAGCAGGGCATGATCAGCAAGATCATCGAGGCCCGGCCCGAAGATCTGCGTGTGTATCTGGAAGAAGCCGCCGGCATCTCCAAGTACAAGGAGCGCCGCAAGGAAACCGAAACCCGCATCCGCCATACCCGCGAAAACCTGGATCGCCTGGGCGACCTGCGCGAGGAAATCGGCAAGCAGCTCGAACACCTCAAGCGCCAGGCGCGCCAGGCCGAGCAGTACCAGGCGCTGCAGGAAGAGCGCAAGGTCAAGGATGCCGAGTGGAAGGCGCTGGAGTACCGCGGCCTGGACGGTCGCCTGGGCGGCCTGCGCGAAGCGCTGTCGCGTGAGGAAACGCGCCTGCAGCAGTTGATCGCCGAACAGCGTGACGCCGAAGCCCGCATTGAAACCAGCCGCCTGCGCCGCGAAGAGGCCTCCGATGCGCTCAACACCGCGCAGGCCGAGGTGTACCAGGTCGGCAGTACGCTGGCCCGGCTGGAGCAGCAGATCCAGCATCAGCGCGAGATGTCGCAGCGACTCAACAAGGCGCGCGACGAAGCCCAGCAGGCGCTGGCCGATCTGGGCCAGCACATCAGTGGCGATGAGGCCAAGCTGATGGTGCTGCGCGAGGCGGTCGATGACGCCGAGCCGCGCCTGGAGCAGCTGCAGGAAGAGAACGACATCAAACAGGAAGCCCTGCGCGACGCCGAGGCCCGTCTGGCCGATTGGCAGCAGCGCTGGGAAGCCCATACCCGCAATACCTCGGAAGCCTCGCGCGCCGGTGAAGTCGAGCGCACCCGGGTGGACTATCTGGACCGCCAGGTGCTGGAAGCCGACCGCCGCCGCGAGTCGCTGCAGGCCGAACGCGCCGGGCTGGATCTGGACGCATTGGCCGAGGTGTTCGAAGAGCTGCACATCCAGCACGAGACCCAGAAGGCCTCGCTGGACACGCTCAACGAGCAGGTCGAAGAACGCAAGCATGTCGTGGCCGGGTTGCAGGATCGCCAGCGCAGCGGCCAGACCGAGCTGGCCGAGATCCGCAAGCAGGCCCAGGCCGCACGCGGCCGGTTGTCTTCGCTGGAAACCCTGCAGCAGGCCGCACTGGGCCAGGAACAGGGCGCGGCAGTGGCATGGCTGAAGGCGCGTGGGCTGGATTCCGGTGCACGCGTCGGCGAGCGTCTGACCGTGGAAAGTGGCTGGGAAAACGCCGTGGAAAGCGCGCTCGGTCAGCTGATCGAAGGTGTGCTGGTCGATGCACCGGAATCGCTGGTGGATGCACTGGGCGAACTCGGTGAAGGCCGCATCGCGCTGGTCTCGGCGGAACAGGACGCGCTGACCGTCGCGCCGACCTCGTTGGCCGCGAAAGTGCAGGGCCCGACCGCGATCCGTCGCTTGCTGGCGCGCTTGCATGCTGCCGAAGATCTCGAGGCAGCGCGTGCACTGCAGGCCACCCTGGGTGAGGGCGACTCGGTCATTACCCGCGGCGGCGAGCGCTTGGGCGAGGGCTGGGTGCGCGTGTCGCGCTCCGGCGCGGCCAAACAGGGCGCACTGCTGCGTGAGCGCGAGATCGTCACCCTGCGCGAGCAGATCGACACGCTTCAGGACCGCGAAGCCGCACTGGAAGAGCAGCTGGCCGGGTTCCGTGACCAGTTGCTGGCCGGTGAGCAGCAGCGCGAAGACGCGCAGCGCCAGCTGTACCTGGCCCATCGCAGCGTCTCCGAACTCGGTGGGCAGCTGCAGAGCCAGCAGGGCAAGGTGGAGGCCGCGCGCACCCGCATCGATCGCATCGAAGGCGAATTGGTGCAGCTGCTGGAAACGCTGGATGCCGGCCGTGAGCAGGTGCGCGAGGCACGCTCGCGCCTGGACGATGCGGTCACCAGCATGGGCGATCTGGAATCGGTCCGCGCTGCGCTGGAAGGCGAGCGCCGACAGTTCACCGATGCCCGTGATCAGGCCCGCGATCAGGCCCGCAACGTACGCGAAGCGGCGCACTCGCTGGCACTGACCCTGGAATCACAACGGGCACAGATCGCCTCGCTGAGCCAGGCACTGGAGCGGATGAGCACGCAGCGCGGGCAGCTGGATACGCGCCTGGGCGAACTGCACTCGCAGCTCGATGAGGGCGATTCACCGGTCAAGACGCTGGAGGCCGAACACCAGAACGCGCTCGGCGAGCGCGTGCGTGCAGACCGCGTGCTCGGTGAGGCCCGTACGCTGCTGGATGGCATCGATGCCGAGCTGCGCACCTTCGAACAGACCCGCCATCAGCGCGACGAACAGGCGCTCGCACAGCGCGAGCGGATTTCCCAGCGCAAGCTGGACCAGCAGGCGCTGGTGCTCAGCGCCGACCAGTTGTCGGCCTCGGTGGAGAAAGCCGGGTTCGTGCTGCAGGACGTGATCAACGGCCTGCCCGAGGATGCGCGCATCACCGACTGGGAGCAGACGGTCCATCAGATCGACGGCCGCATGCGCCGTCTGGAGCCGGTGAACCTGGCTGCCATCCAGGAGTACGGCGAGGCCTCGCAGCGTTCGGAGTATCTGGACGCGCAGAACACCGACCTCACCACCGCGCTGGAAACCCTGGAAGACGCGATCCGCAAGATCGACCGCGAGACCCGCGGCCGCTTCAAGGACACCTTCGACCGCGTCAACGCCGGCGTGCAGCAGCTGTATCCGCGCCTGTTCGGCGGTGGCCACGCGTATCTGGAACTGACAGGTGAAGATCTGCTCGACACCGGTGTTGCGATCATGGCGCGGCCGCCGGGCAAGCGGGTATCGAGCATCTCGCTGCTGTCCGGTGGCGAGAAGGCGATGACCGCGGTGGCGCTGGTGTTTGCGATCTTCCAGCTCAACCCGGCGCCGTTCTGCCTGCTGGACGAGGTGGACGCGCCACTGGACGAAGCCAACGTCGGCCGCCTGGCCAACATGGTCAAGGAAATGAGCGAGAAGGTTCAGTTCCTGTTTGTGAGCCACAACAAGGCCACGATGGAGGCAGCGCACCAGCTTTCCGGCGTGACCATGCGCGAACCGGGCGTCAGCCGACTGGTCAGTGTCGACCTGGAGGAAGCCGCACGATTGGCGGGCGCGGCGTGACGTGCCATCCTTAAGTACCTGAATGATTTAGCCGGAGAACCTCCCGAATGTCCGACATGGCACTGCTCCGCATCGGCATCCTGGCCGCCGGCCTGCTGTTGATCGCTGCGATCTTCCTGTTTGGCCGTCCGAAAAAGAAAGTGCAGGGGCGTCGCGTCGAGGGTGCTGAAGGCACCAACGGCCAGCGCCGCGAGCCCGTACTGGGCGAGGGCGAGACCCCGGCCGATGGCGCTGCGCCCGTGATGGGCGAAGACGGCGTGACCCAGCCCGAGCTCGGCCTGCCCGAGGTGGATGCCGGTCCGGCCAGTGACCTTGGCAAGCGCACCACCCAGGATTTCGACAAGATCGTCTCGCTGTTCGTGGCCGCCCGTGCCGGTGAGCAGCTGCGTGGCGAAGACATCGTCGTCGCCGCGGAAAAGACCGGCCTGGTGTTCGGCCACATGAATGTCTTCCACCGTCTGGTCGAAGGCCATCCTGAGCGCGGCCCGATCTTCTCGATGGCCAGCATCATGAAGCCGGGCAGTTTCGACATGGCCAACATCCGCGAGATGGAAACGCCGGCGATCGCCTTCTTCCTGACCCTGCCGGCGCCGCTGACCGCGCTGGACGCCTGGGAAAAGATGCTGCCGACCGTGCAGCGCATGGGCGAACTGCTCGATGGCGTGGTGCTTGATGACAGCCGCAACGCCCTGGGCCGCCAGCGCATCGCGCACATCCGCGACGAACTGCGTGCCTACGACCGCCAGCACCAGGCCCCGCCGCTGACGAAAGCGCCGCGCTGGTGATCAAGCAGAGCCGACCAACGGTCGGCTCTCCATTTACCCGTTGCGGCTGACCACCGCCTCGAACGCCTCACGGAATCGCGCCATCTCGGCCTCGGTGCCGACGGTTACCCGCACCCGCCGGGGCCAGATCGGCCAGCTGCGGCCGATGACCACGCCGCGCTCGGCCATCGCTGCGGAAAACGCTGCGCCGTCACGCTGCACATCGACCACGAAACAGTTCGCTTCGGAAGGCACGCAGGTAAAACCGTGCTTGCCCAGCCAGCCGATGGTCTGCTGCCGCACCACGGCATTCTCCGCGTTGCGCTGTGCAATCAACCCGGGATCGCGCAGGCTCGCCAGGCCGGCGGCCACCGCCGTG
>NZ_JBHFHW010000033.1:124370-136414 GCF_057333975.1 Stenotrophomonas sp. AGC87 | reverse complement strand
TGCAACCTGGCTGAGCGTTCTTGGCACGCGCTCCTTCACCCGCAGGCCGCCGAAGGGGCTGTCATAGCCGCAGTTCAGCAGGTCCTTCCATAGCACCACGTCTTCGGTCCCTGGCTTCTTCCACATTTCCCAATTGTCGGGCGGTGGAGCGAATGCATTGCGTGGAAGGCAACCTGCTGTCAGAAACGCGACGAAGGCCAACAGGGTGATCCTGATCAATCTCTTCTCCTTGTCAGCTACCTGCGGACGGGTTTAGCGCACCTTGGTAGTAAATGGCCATTTGGCCGTCCACTTCCTGCAGCCCAGGGACTAGCCTAGCTTCCCGCCGCTCGAGCTTCCCGCCCAGAACTTTTTCGATTTCAGTGAGGTCTTCGCTCATGGGCACGCTTCTCAATCTTTCGGCGCAGGCACAAAGGTCTGAAACCGAGCCCCATGCAGAGTCACTACTTCACTCATTGCCAGCCACCATGTTCGCGAAATAGTTTTCAACCATCAACCTCAACAAGAAGTACTAACTCATCCTCAGCGAACACTGGTCGAGCACCATTGCGCCAGATGGATAGATAGGGCGCGAAGGTCAGAGGGAGCTCAATCATCACCTCGATGACGTACCAACAGAGATAGTAATCGCCCGCGATCCCATACAGCGCTTCCATCAGCGCATCGATCACAGGATCGACATCTCCAAGGGCGAAGTCCACTTCATCGCCTATGAATGCAAGCATCCATCCCGCTGGCGAATCTGGGTCTTTTGGAAGCTGAAAAGATCGCCGGTCGCGGATGACTACGCGCGCTCCTTCCGCTATGCCTTGAAGTCTTGCATTTCCTCGCTCGCTGCAGAAGACAGCGAGTTCTTCCAGCCACGCCTTGGCGGCTGACAGTAGAACCACGGCATCATCGGGGCTTTTTGGTTGGAAGTAGAGGTAATCATCCAATTTTGAAGCATCGAGCACCTCCTTCGTCCTACGATGCAGCTCCGTACCCGCTGCGCCGTCACTGAAGATGGAGCGCAGCTGATCTTGATCAAGCTCTTGTTTGAATAGTCCAAGGAAGTGCGATTTGTCAAATTCGCGCAAACCCTTGGAGAACATTAGCCAATCATTGAGTAGGTCGTTCATCTAGGTCTTCTTGGGTAGCGGTGGAAGCAGGTCGGGGTCGATTTTCAGGCGGAACGTCCCAGTTGAGCATGGATTCGAGGAGGTCCACCAACCGCTGCACATCCTCGGCCAACCCGGGCGTCAGTGGCAGCGGTGCAGGATCGATGGGCCCAGTCGGGCACTCGTCGTCCCAATAGGCAAAGCTCCCGTAGTCCGCCATGACCTTGAGCTTGATCGGGCCGTGACCCTTGGCCACCTCGCGCGTCATTTCGCTGCGTTGCAGGTGTAAGGGCTCTCCGAGCGCAGCTCTTCACCCGTCTGCAGGTCCTTGATGTGCACCACCGCACCAGGGTGGGCCGCACACAGCGCATTGCGCGCGGTGTAGATGCGGCTTCCATCTGCCGTCATGCGCAGGTTGGATGACAGGTCACGCCCCTCTGCATCGGTGGCCGATACGACGTACGTACCGGACAGCGCCACGCAGCCGGAAAGACTACAGATGACCAGGGCTGTGACAAGAACACTGCGACTACGACCCGAGCGGATGACTAACATCTGTTGCTCCTTGGTAGAGGCGCATTGGTCTCACGATCAAGTTCATCAGGTGCGTGCTACGGGTATCGAGTCGTCAGATTTCGCCATGAACGCAAACACATCTTCGTACTTCGGTAGCGGCGCGATGGGCAGCCACTCCTTCGGAACGAATGGCGAGTCAACGTTGACCTGGAATCCATGCCGCCAGGCGATTTTTGCGTAGACGATGGCAAACGTGCAGATCAAGTGTTGGCTGTAGCCGCCCTCCTCGCGTTGACGACGCCGCATCAGCTTCGGTTCAACGAGCTCGGCCAGCGCCGACTCCATCCCACCCACATCGCCCTCCGTCAGCGAAAGGTGGAAACGACTATCTGCCTGATACGCCGCCTGTTTTGCCGGGACGTCGCTGAGGAATTCGCGGCAGCGCTCTGCAAGCGGCTTCCAGTCGCCGCGAAGTGCCAGCCACGTGTTGTAGTGGTAGTACTCATCCATCCGGGGATTGTTGAGGCGAGTAGAAGCAGGGCTGCCACTCTCCAACGAGAATGGATAGGCGAATTTGCCGAACCAATTGATGAGAGATGGCTCGTTGGAGAGCAGTGGCATCAGGTACACCGGAGTGAAGTACACGCCCTTCGGGTCATGTTGGTACGTGATGCGCTTCAACTTGCCCGATACGTACGCCCACTTCCTAAGCGCATTGACATCTCCGCCTTCAAACCATGCCAGCAGGGCTTTTACCATTGCGTATTCGTGCAGCAGCGCCTTACAGATATAGGGATCACCGGTGCCCTTCTCGATGTGTGCAATGTACGCATCAGCGTCGAGGCCAATATTGGGATCAAGAAACAGCTTGAGACGCTCGATTCCGGCTTCGAAGCTCACCATGTTGTTCTCACCTCTCATTATTCATTTCCATCGACTTAGCGTGACCATAACCAATTCACCGGATGCTTTTTGACGCCAGCTACTGCGATATTCAACGTTCCGTTCGCCATGACGGTGAACACCGCGTTCTCGGCAGTAATCTCGTAAAGCGCCTCGGCGAGGCCGCAGATCGAAGGTGGTAACGCACCCTCGAACCAGCGTGGTTCTTCGCCCACGGAATCGGGCGTTCTCGCCAAGCCATGTCTTCTCCACACGTGTCAGTCCGCCGCGAGAACCACGCTCCCGTGAATTGGATATGTCGTGACCCTCTGTCTAGTATGGTTCCCTATAATCTGTGGGATCTTGCCAATACCTAACGTGATGTGCTGCCCCCAGTTCCTTGGCGACCTTTGAAGTCAGCGATCGGCCTTTCGCCTCGAAATCCAGTTCTTCGGCTTGGGTCCAATGGTCTGCAGTAGGGTCGTCCCAATCTAGCTTCTGCTCATAGAACTCAACCCAGCGTTTAAGTTCTAGAACCAGATCCTTTGAAATCGGCAGGGACTCCGGGTCAATATCTCCCGTTGCGAACTCGTCGTCCCATAGCGCATAGGCCTTGTAGTCAGGCATCACCTTGATCTTCATCTCGGACCGCTTCCTGCAGGATTTGCGCCCACTACGAATCCATTCCTGGAAACGGTAATCGCGACTCTTTGGACCTTGCCATTCAACATAACCTCATAGACGGAACGACCCGTTCCTTGGCCTTGGTATCCGACGAACTTACCTGACTTCAAAGCATACATAACGAATGCTGGAATATCGGCCTGCGACACGCCAATGTTAGCAAAGTCGCCCGCATGCTCCTTGATGATATGGCCCAAGCCTGCCTTCGGCGTGCCCCTCTCCAGGAATGCGATTGTTCCATCTGGCAATCGCACGACGGCCACAACATCCTGCACGGTTATCTTCGTTCCAACAGAGAGAAGCTCGGCAATGAGAGCCCGGTTGGAGACAGCTTCCTTAATCGCACCAGTGACAACTGCAGCCTCCTGTTTCGCGAGCGGAGCGCTGAGTCCACCGCTGGCGAGGGAAGCAGCGATGATGGCCCACCCAGCCTTTTCGTTACCTCTGTTGATCTCACCGATGCCGTCAGCCACGCCCTTGGCGCTTACGGCCATGCAACCAAGACCGGTTGCGCACAAAGGAATCGTTACAGCCCCGGACTTGGCTGCCTCATTCGCTGACGCAACCATCTGCTGGTAGTCGATCAGCTGCCCCAGGTACAGACCATTACCTGGATCTCTAGGGATGGTCTGAGCAAATCACGCGCAATGCTGGATTCTTGAGTAAAACAGCGTCCGCGCGTTACCTGAGCAGCGGATAGTTGCGAAAATGGGGTTTTGGAGGTCCCGTTAGGCACCTCTAGACGGATTTATCCCCGGGCCGGCAGGAACTGCCGACGGGTCATCCACAGGTTGGACAGCGCAAGCAGCGTCAGCACCTGCGTGCTGTTCTTGGCCAGGCCGCGATAGCGCACTTTGGTGTAACCAAACTGGCGCTTGATCACCCGGAAGGGATGCTGCACCTTCGCACGCATGCTGGCTTTGCAACTTTCCCAGCGCTCGTGCTGCCGGCGCTCCCTCGCGTTCTTGATCGCCTTCACTTTGCCTCGCTTCCTGGCGATCAAGAAGGCCGCCTTCGAGTCCTGAAGCTCCGGCCGCGAGTCCGCTCCGGTATAGCCGCTGTCGCCCAGCACACAGCCCTCTTTGCCGTGCAGGAGCTCGTGCGTGATCGTGACATCGCCGACATTGGCAGCCGTGCACTTCACGTGGTGCACAAGGCCGGAGAACTCATCCACGCCGATGTGCGCCTTCATGCCGAAGTACCATTGATTGCCCTTCCGGGTCTGGTGCATCTCCGGATCACGCGCCTTGTCGGCATTCTTGGTAGAACTGGGCGCGTGGATGATCGTGGCATCCACGATCGTACCTGCGCGTAGGCTCAGGCCGTGATGCTGCAGGTGTGCGTTGACGGCCTCAAGCATCCTGGCGCCCAGCCTTTGAGTCTCCAGCAACCGACGGAAGTTGAGGATCGTGGTCTCGTCGGGGATACGCTCAAGGCTGTTGATGCCGGCAAATCGGCGCATCACCGCCATGTCATACAGCGCTTCTTCCATCGACGGGTCGCTCAGGGCGTACCACTGCTGCAGGAAGTGGATGCGCAACATTGTCGCCAGCGGGTACGGCTGACGACCTCGTCGGCCTGAAACCGGATAGTGCGGCTCGATCAGCGCCAGCAGCCGTTTCCAGGGAACCACCTGATCCATCTCGTCGAGGAACAGCTAGCGGCGCGTCTTCTTGCGCTGGCCCAAGCCTTCGGCATCACCGAATGTCAGCTGCATGGAGTGTCCTACAACGGGTGTCTGAGGAACCTCAAGCTTGCCCGCCAGCGGCCGGCGCCACCATCAGATTTCGCGCAGATTTGTTCAGACCATCCCTAGTGTCTATCCCTGAATTCTTAGGATCCAAGGATTCGTTCAGTCGCTGTATCCCGGCCCGAAGGTCCTCTTGACTCACGGATCAACCCTCTGCTTTGACTACACACTCCTGTAGTGGAAACTTTGAGCCATCTGCTACCAAGAATTGATCTCTATCGATCTTCCCTAACAGAATTCCCTTCGCACGCGTATTAGTGACAATATCTTGTCGCCAACCATCGATATCGCCGTGATATGACGCTGCACGAAATAGTCTTCCATCCGGGAGGACGATGGTGCACGGGTCTGACACGAGTCCGCCGGCTTTGGCGCTAGGGGTGCTTACGCCCTCCATAAGCATCCGGAAAAGCTTTCGGGCCGTAGTTCTTCCGTCGTCCTGATAATAGATGACCTCTAACCCCTCCCTGGGATTGAGGCCTGGTAGTTCGCGCTGGCCTTTTCGCGTCAGTCGCCCCCCAAGCGCCTTTTCAAGATCGTTAAGTTCATCGGTCATTCTGTGCACCATTACTTGGTTGGCGTAATAATGAATTTGAATTTTTTGATTCCCGCGGCCTCAAAAATCTTTGTGTAGTAGTTCGCGAGGTCGATACTGTTCGTATGGTACACGACGCCACCGTCAAAGCCTGAGGCATACTTCTTGGCTTGCTCGAGCATCTTCTCCTGCTCGGACACGGCCCAGTACTTTGTTCCATTTGCGCTATCTGGATTTCTTAGCGATCCATTCCAGTCGTCGACAAACTTGGCTTCAACCGCCGTCGACTTTCCACCGATGTCTGTAACATCATCGGCAATACCACGAACCACCTTTCCGTCGACAGTAGCGAAGTATTCCCGCTGTGCGAAAGATGCGTTGTCGTACATGCCACGCACAACGTTCTCGTAGCTTTTCGACTTGTCAATGGCGCGACGTCCTTCTACAACGACCTCGGCCGTATGTTGGAAGGCGCTCTCGGGAACTGCACCAGCAGTACCCAGCCTAGTTGCGTCTGCCGCAATCGTCTCAACAGCTTGTTCGCCCTGCCGCAGTACCTGCTGCGCGACTGACTCGCCGACTGTGGCGACGACCTTAGCTCCGCCAGGCACCTTGATGGGAATCAG
The DNA here is from genome assembly GCF_057333975.1 of Stenotrophomonas sp. AGC87. NCBI lineage: Bacteria > Pseudomonadati > Pseudomonadota > Gammaproteobacteria > Lysobacterales > Lysobacteraceae > Stenotrophomonas > Stenotrophomonas sp. AGC87. Next base: position 130,324 of record NZ_JBHFHW010000033.1, on the reverse strand, counting down.
CAGTGAGGTAGCCGCCAATCCGGATTTATTCCCATCGCCCTCGAACAGCCCCATGACGAAGCTGAGGCCGTAGCTGCAACGTCACCGCAGCAATTCAGCTCAGCTCAGCGCGGCGGCGCCGCCAACTCGCGCGCACTCAAATACCCGTCGCCATTGGCATCCTGTTTGTGGAACCGCTGGATCAGCGTCTGCCGCTGCTGCTCCCGCGTGATCGGCGGGCCCTTGCCACCGGGAAGCTCATCGGCGCTGAGCACGCCATCGCCGTTGCGGTCCATGCGATCAAAGGCGTACAGCAGCCACTGCACGTATTCCTCCACGCTGACCCGGCCGTCGCCGTCGGTGTCCATGCGCTGCAGGTAGCTGCCCGTATCGGTGACCTGCGCCTGTGCCGTCGCGCCCAGCACGCCAACGGCCAGGCCCAGACACGCAAAACGCCGCACAAGGCGGCGTTTCGCGGAGACGTTCCCGGTCGGGAAGCGCATCGATCAGTGCGCCGTCAGTGCGTAGCCCTTCAGACGCGCGGCGTAGTTCTGCAGCGCGGCGATGCCACTGGCTTCGGCTTCGTGGCACCAGGCCTGCAGCAGCTTCAAGCGCTCGGCGGCGTCATTGCCGCGCGCTTCCAGCAGGGCCGCCAGACGGGCGCGGTGTTCCACCAGCACGCGGATCCGCGGGCGCTGCTCGACCCACGTGCTGAGCTGGGCGCGGCAATCCGGCTTGAGCCAGCGGCCGTCGTTGACCAGGCCACGGCGCATGCGGCGCGGCAACAGCTTGCGCAGCTTGGCGCCCGCCATCGCGGCCTCTTCGCGCAGGGCCGGCACGAACACGTTGCGCTGGTAATCGGTCATCGCCTGGAAGCGGTGCGACAGCAGGGCCTTGAGGGTTTCAGCATCCGGCACGGCGATGTTCGGCCGCACGTCCATGCTCGGCGCCACGCGCAGCACCTTGGCCAGGCGCAGGGCCTGCAGGCCGCGGATCACCGCCCAGCCGATATCGAACTCCCAGCGGCGCATCGAGAAGCGGGCCGAGCTCGGGAAGGCATGGTGGTTGTTGTGCAGCTCTTCACCGCCCACCCAGAACGCCCACGGCGTCAGATTGGTGGAGGTGTCGGCCGATTCGAAGTTGCGGTAGCCCCACCAGTGGCCCAGGCCATTGATGACGCCGGCCGCCCAGAACGGGATCCACGCCATCTGGATCGCCCAAAGGGCCACGCCGGGCAGGCCGAACAGCATGCTGTTGATGACCAGCAGCGCGACCGGGCCAAGATTGGCGTGCGGGGTGTACAGGTGGCGCTCGATCCAGTCATCCGGAGCCCCGCGGCCGTACTGCTCGATATCCGCGCGCATCGCGCGGGCCTCGCGGTACAGCTCCACGCCCCGCCAGAACACCATGCCGATGCCCTTGGTCACCGGGCTGTGCGGGTCTTCATCGGTTTCCACCTTGGCGTGGTGCTTGCGATGGATAGCCACCCACTCCTTGGTGATCATGGAGGTGGTGAGCCAGGTCCAGAACCGGAAGAAATGCGCGATGACCGGGTGGAAATCCACCCCCCGGTGCGCCTGGCTGCGGTGCAGATACAGAGTCACGGCAAAGATGGTCAGCTGGGTGAACACCAGCAGCACCAGGCCCATGCCCCACCAGCCGAGGCCGACGACGCCGCCGGTCAGGAAGTTGAGGAGCGTATCGAACATCGCAGGACTCCGGGCCGCAGTCGGCCGTCAAGGAAACAGGGATACCTTCGGACATGATGGGGCCTGACGTTGCAAACTTCATCCCTTCGATGCCATTTTTGCGCAGTCATTCAGTTCTTCCCTTACCTTCGTGAGCATGCCCCCGCATTCATGACAGTCGCAGCCTCGCCGGTGGTGCCGGCCTCCTCCGTCCCCCTGATCGAGCTCGACCGCGCCTGTGTCATCCGCGGCCAGGTCCGGGTCCTGCACGATCTCAGCCTGCGCATCGAACAGGGCCAGCACACCGCCCTGCTCGGCCCCAATGGCTGCGGCAAGTCGTCCTTCATCAAGCTGATCACCCGCGAGCTGTACCCGCTGGCGCACGGTGACGGCACGGTGGCGGTGCGCGTACTCGGCCAGAACCGCTGGCAGGTGGACCGGCTGCGATCGCAGCTGGGCATCGTCACCGGGGACCTGAGCAGCAACCTCTCGGACATGCCCGGGCTGACCGTGGAAGAAGCGGTGCTGACCGGCTTCTTCGCCAGCTTCGTGGTGCCGGCCTTCCGCGAGGTGAGCCCGGAGATGCGCGAGCGCGCGCGTGAAACCCTGGCCATGACCGGTGCCCTGCCCCTGCTGCAGCGCGGCTATGCCGAACTCTCGGCCGGCGAAACCCGGCGCGTGCTGATCGCCCGGGCGCTGGTGAACCGGCCGCAGGCGCTGCTGCTGGATGAACCCTCCACCGGGCTGGACCTCATCGCCCGCGAGCAGCTGATCGCCACCATGCGCGAGCTCGCCCGCCAGGGCATCACCCTGGTGCTGGTGACCCACCACATCGAGGAGATCATTCCCGAGATCGAGCGGGTGGTGATGCTGCGCGGCGGCAAGATCCTCGCCGATGGCCCGCGCGCGGAGCTGCTGCGCGATGCGCCATTGTCCGAGCTGTTCGGCGGCCCGATCCACGTGGTGGATCAGGCCGGCCGGTTGAGCGCGTTCGCAGGTTAGGTCACGCGGCCTAGAACCTCACCGCCACCGCACGTGATTCGATCGGGGCCATCCGGCTCTGATCCTGCAGCTGCAGATCGCGCACTTCGAACGGGGCGGCATAGCCACTCGGCAACGCCACGCTGGCGAACGGCAGGCGCAGCTCACCCGCCCCCGCCGTCGCGAACCACGCCGCACTGTGTGCCTGCGCCACTGGCCGCAGCTGTCCGTCCGGGCCGGTGGCATACAGGGTGCCGCGCGCCTCATAGCGGCCAGGCGCACCGATCTGCAGCGGCAGGCGGACCTCGCGGCGGCTGGCATCCGCCTCGACCTGGCCCTGGAAGCGCGCCGTCGCCTGCGCCACCGCGAACGCCACCTTGGCATCGCGCTGCACGCCGTCGGCACTGACAAACGCCTGCAGTTCCCACAACCCCTGCGCCGTGCCGATGTCCTGCGGCACCGTCACCTGGGCACGCAGACCGTCTTTGGCGGCGACCAGCGGCACCGGCCAGCTGCGGCCATCGGGCGCCACCAGCAGGGCCTCGCCCACGGCCGGCAGCGGCCGCGTGCTGGCACGGCCAACCTGCGCCGCTGTAGCGCCGCCGTCATTGACCAGACGCGCGCTCAGCGTGAGCGTGCCACCGGCCAGCACCCGTTCGCCGCTCGCCTGCAGCTGCAGGGCGATCGGGCTGTTGGGCTCGAGTACCTGCACTACGTAGCGGCCTTGAGCCTGCGTGCTCTGCAGCCGATAGCTGCCTGCCGCGGAGGTGGCGCCCGTGCGGACCATCGCCGTGCCCGTGCCGACCGACATCCCGGCCGCGTGCAGTTGCTGGTCATCGACCACCTTGGCCACCGCCAGTGCGCCGGCCGGGTCACGTACCTGCCATTGGGTAGTATCCAGCGCACGGGCGCCCTGCACCGGACTGAGCTGGATCACCGCGTCGGGCGCGGTCAGCGGCAACACCAGGCCCTGCTGCAGCGCCGGCGCGTCCACCATCTCCCAGTAGCTGCGGCTGCTGGCCATGAAGGTCGGTGCGGCGGCCAGTGCCTGGGCGGGATCCAGCGCCCAGGCAAAGCTCACCGGCGCCTGCTCCACCGGCCCGGCCGGCAAGGGCGCACGCTCCACCGCGCGTGGCACCTGGTCGCTGGCGCGGGCGGCCAGCAGCGGCTGTGCCGCCTGCAGTGGCAGGGCTGCCAGAGCGGCGAGCAGGGCCACCGCGATCGTCGTCTTTCGCATCATCGTGGGGCTCCTCACAGGGTCAGGTCGTTGCGCAGGATCGTGCCCAGGCCGAAGCACTCGCGCCGGCTCTGGTTGTGGCTGAGCGGCTCGGCGCCCTGGGTGCGCTGCGTGTCGGTGAACCAGGTGGTGCCGGCGGCCTTCTGGCTGCTGCACTCCAGGAAGCCGTCCGAGCAGCTGTTCAACCAGTTCTGGGTGAACTCCAGGCCCACGTTCTGCGCATAGCCACCGCAGTAGCTGTTGCTGTCCCATACCGCCGATTCCACATCCGAGCCGACCACCGCACGGAACGGCCTGGGCAATGCTGGGCGGCCGGCCGTGCCGTACAGGTTCTGCGCGTTGTAGGTGGCCATGTGGCCCACCTGCTGCTGGCGCACGGCATCGCTCTTGTAGCCCAGCAGCCAGCCCACCGAGGTTTCGAACATGTTGCCGTTGAGCACCGCATCGGCCAGCGGCGTACCGCCCGAGGACGGCGCCAGCGCGGTGACCTTGCTGACCGTCTGGATGATCTTCGGATAACGGCTGTCATAGGTGGGGTTGGAGAGGATCCAGCGCACCACATTGCCGCCGTTGGAATGGGTGATCACCACCAGCTTGGTGATGCCACGGGTGTTGATGAAGCTGGTCAGCTGCCCCGCCAGACAGCCGGCCGCTTCGGCCTTCCACATGTACTGCTCGAAATCGCAGTTGATGACGGTGTAGTTGCTGCTGTTGGGCAAGCCCTGGCGCACCGTATCGATGATGCCCGGCTGCCAGTAGTCCACGCGCGCATCGGTCTGTTTGCCGGTGCCATGCACGAACGCGACCCCCACCACATCGGCCGCGTGCACAGTGCCGCACGCCAGCATCAGACCCAGGGCGAGACCGCCCCTCCACCTTCCCGCGTTGCTTCGCATCCGCTGTCTCCTTGCAGGTGATCCCCCTGATGACCGGCGCTGTCGCGTTGCCATGGGGTACATGTATCCATGGAGATATGACGAACGATGGCGCCTTCGATGACGCTATGTCGTGCGACCCATGAAATCCGTGAACCAGTCGCGGGTTTCCGCCATCCGGGGCACGGCCATGCCGGATCTGGCCGGATGACGAACGGCCGCTGTCGTCGCCGGGGGAAGCTGCGATCATGCGGCTCCCCCCTCTTCGAGACCTGCCGATGTCATCGTCCCTGCGCTCCGCTGCCGTCCGCCCGATGCTGGTGACCGCCCTGCTCGCCGCCCTCGCTGGCTGCGCGTCAACGGCCGCACCGGGCACCACGCCGGTGGAAGCCTCGGTCACCACCAAGGCGGTGGGCTACCTGCAGGGCAGCGCCGTGCCGGACAGCCTGGCACTGGTACCGGCACCGCCGGCCGCCGGTTCGGCCGGCTTCGCACTGGACGAACAGGTCAGCCGTGAAGCCCGTGCCCTGCGCGGCAGCCCACGCTTCGAGCAGGCCCACCGCGACGCCGAACTCGCCTTCCCGGCCGGTGCGAACCAGTTCTCCTGCGCGATCGATGTCGACGTGGATGCGGTGAAGACGCCGGCCCTGTACCGCCTGCTGGAACGCAGCCGGATCGATGCCAGCGCGGCCACCCGCACGGCGAAGAAGCACTATCAGCGCGCGCGGCCGTTCATGGTCAATGGTGAGCCCACTTGTTCGCCGGAAAACGAGCAGGACCTGCGCGGCAACGGCTCATATCCGTCCGGCCACACCTCGATCGGTTGGGCCTGGGCCCTGATCCTCTCGGAGATCGCCCCGGACCGCGCCGATGCGATCCAGGCACGCGGCCGCAACTACGGCGAGAGCCGCCTGGTCTGCAACGTGCATTGGCAGAGCGACATCCTGGAAGGCCGTTTCATGGGCGCTGCCGCCGTGGCACGCCTGCATGACAATGCCGCGTTCAACAGTGACCTGCTGGCGGCACGCAAGGAGATCGTGGCGGCGCGCAAGGCAGGGCTGCATTCGGCGCGGGATTGTGCGGCCGAAGAAGCGGTGTTGAAGGTGCGGCCGGCGAGCGCGTTGTAAGGCGGCGCCACCTGTCGATGGCATTGTGGGTAGTGGGGGGGGGGGGGGGGGGGGGGGGGGGGGGGGG
>NZ_JBHFHW010000033.1:115898-124262 GCF_057333975.1 Stenotrophomonas sp. AGC87 | reverse complement strand
CGTGCCCACCCACGGTGGGCACGTACCGCATGACGTGCATCAGAACTTCGCGGTGAACTCCAGACCAAACGTGCGCGGCTCATTGAGGAAGCCGGTCAGGTTGTTGAAGTCGATCGCGCCGACCACGCGGACCTGGTCGGTCAGGTTGCGGCCGTACACCGCCACGTCGTACTGGCCGTAATCCCAGTTGTAGCCCAGGCGCAGGCCCCCTTCCAGCGAGGAGCGGCTGCGGAACTCCGGCGACTCGTACAGGAAGAAGTTCACTTCGCTGCGGTAGGCCCAGTCGGTGTAGACGTAGAACTCGCTGGCATCGTTGACCGGGAAGCCGGCGCGCAACGTCAGGTTGTGGATCCACTTCGGCGCCTGCGGCAGCGGGTTGCCGTTGACCAGTGCGTAGGTGCCGCCATCGATGACCGTGGTCGGGTCGGTGATGGTGCAGCCGCCGCCACAGATCGCCACCGCCAGATCCTTGTCCTTGATCTCGGTGTCGTTGTAGCTGCTGCCCAGGGTCAGCAGGACGTGGTCGGTCAGGTAGGCTTCGAAGTCGAGCTCGGCGCCCTGGCCGAGGGTCTTGTCGGCGTTGAGCAGGGTCGCGGTGTTGTTGGTGCCACCCACGGCGATCAGCTGCTGGCCGTCGACGTTGTAGCGGAACACGTTGAAGCCCAGGCGTGCGCGGCGGTCGAACAGGTCGGCCTTGATGCCGGCCTCGTACGAGATCACCTTCTCCGAATCGGCCTGCGAGACGCCGCCGAAGGCCAGGCGGCCCTGGATCGACGGCGCGCGGAAGCCCTTGGCCACGCGGGCATACGCGTTGAGGTTGCCGGTGATCTGGTAGACGCCGCTCAGGTCCCAGCTGACGTCGTTGACGTCGGTCTTGGCGATGTACGGGCCGCTGACCGGGGTGCCGAACGGCACGGCCTGCAGCACGCTGGCGCTGAAGTCCTTCTTGTCCTGCGTGTAACGCACGCCACCGCGCAGCTTGAAGCGCTCGGTCACGTCAAAATCGCCGGAGGCGAACGCAGCCCACGCCTTGTTGCGCTGCTGCTGCACGGCGTGACCGGTCTGCGGATTGCCCGGGGTCAGCGAGTCGTAGTTGAAGCTGTCGATGGTGACGTCTTCATCGAAGTAGAAGACGCCGGCCTGCCAGTCGAAGCGGCCCCACTCATTGGATTCCACGCGGAATTCCTGGGTCCACTGGCGGTGGTGCGGCAGGCCATCGGCCGATTCGGACGCGAACGGGATGTTGCCCGGGCCGTAGTTGCCGGCACCCAGGAAGCTGGCACCGTAGCCGCCGTCGATGTCGCCGTGGTTCAGCGATTCGGCGGTCTCGTAACCGGTGATCGAGTGCAGCGTCACGCGGCCCAGATCCCACTTCAGGCGCGCGCTGCCGCCCCAGGTTTCCAGGTCGGAGAAGTTCTGGCCATCGGTGGAGACTTCATCGCGGTCGAAGTTTTCGACCAGCTGGTTGGTGCCCGGCTTGATGATGTTGGCGCGGAACAGGCGCGCGGTGCCGTTGAGCTTGCGCTTGTGCAGGTTGAACAGCGCTTCGACGTCGTCGCCTTCGTACAGGAACTGCACGCGGGCGGCGGCTTCGTCGTAGCCTTCAAAGCCCTGCGCCGGCGCGCCCTGGCGGGTGTTGCTGACCCAGTCGTCGCGGCGCTGGTACAGCGCGGACACGCGCGCCGACCAGCGGTCGGTCAGCGGGCCGCCGTAGGCGCCCTGCGTGTTCCAGGTGTTGTAGCTGCCGTAGGCGACCTTGATGTAGCCGTCGGCATCCTGCGAGGGACGCGCCGAATCGAATTTCACCACGCCGGCGGGGGTATTGCGGCCGAACAGCGTGCCCTGCGGGCCGCGCAGCACTTCCACGCCGGCCAGGTCGAACAGCGGGAAGCCCTTCAGCAGCGGGCTTTCCTGCACCACATCGTCATACACCAGCGAGACCGGCTGCGAGGCATTGAGGTCGAAATCGGTGTTGCCCAGGCCGCGGATGTAGAAACGCGGGAAGGCACGGCCGTAGGACGATTCAATGTTCAGGCTCGGCACACGCGCCGACAGGAAGCGGATGTCATCGCCGGCCGAACCCAGTACGTCGAGCTTTTCACCCTGGATGGCCGAGATCGAGACCGGCACGTCCTTGGCGTTTTCGACGCGGCGTTGCGCCGTGACCTGCAGCGTATCGAGGGCCACCGGATCCTTGGTGGCGGGGGCGTCTTGGGCTGCGGCCGTCAATGGCAGCAGGGCGGCGAGGGCGACAACGAGCGGGTGCACGGACGGGAAACGGCCGTGGGCAGTGCGGTTCGGGAACATGGCGTTTAGGCTGTGTTGGGAGGGGTGGTGGACCGGCGCTACCAGACAATTGTTGCAGTACAACAACAGCGCCGCAAACAACCGCTATTCATTACCCCTGCCGGCCTGCCAGCGCTTCGGTATGCTGGCGGCCCTCGATGCCCATTCAGTTGCCACGCCGATGACTTCACTGCGCCGTACCCGCCTGACGCTGTCCGTTGCCCTGCTCGGCCTGCTGGCCGGTTGCGGCGGCGATCCCGTCCGCCCGACCCCGCCGCCGGCGGCGGTGCCGGTGACGCCGGCCAAGCCGGTCAAGATCGGCATCGCGCTGGGCGGCGGCGCGGCCAAGGGCTTCGCCCATATCGGTGTGATCAAGATGCTGGAGGCCAACGGCTTCGAACCGGTGGTGGTGTCCGGCACCAGCGCCGGCAGTGTGGTCGGCGCGCTGTATGCCAGCGGCATGGACGCGTTCCAGATGCAGTCCAAGGCGGTGGCCCTGGATGAAGCCAGCATCCGCGACGTGCGTCTGTTCTCCGGCGGTCTGGTCCAGGGCCAGAAGCTGCAGGACTACGTCAACGCACAGGTCGACAACCGCCCGGCCGAGAAGCTGAGCAAGCCCTTCGCTGCGGTCGCCACCCAGCTGGAAACCGGCGAGCGCACCGTGTTCGTGCGCGGCAATGTCGGCCAGGCGGTGCGCGCCTCCAGCAGCATCCCCGGTGTGTTCGAGCCGGTGAAGATCGGCAAGTACAACTACATCGACGGCGGCGTGGTCAGCCCGGTGCCGGTGGATGCGGCGCGCCAGCTCGGCGCGGACATCGTGATCGCCGTGGACATCTCCAGCAAGGCCAGCGGCAAGGCGCCGACCGGCATGCTCGGCATCGTCAACCAGTCGATCTCGATCATGGGCCAGCGCCTGGGCGAGCAGGAACTGGCGCGCGCGGACGTCATCATCCGGCCGAAGGTGCTGGACATCGGCGCCGCCGATTTCGGCCAGCGCAACAACGCGATCCTGGAAGGCGAGAAGGCTGCGATGGCGGCGATGCCGCAGATCCGCGCCAAGGTGCAGCAGCTGCAGAAGGCACGCGCCGCCGCGCTGGCCCCGCCGCCGCCCACGCCCAAGTGCGATGAGCCTTCGCGCGTGGGCAAACTGATGGGGCGCAAGGAGAAATGCGTGCTGTGAGTCGCCCCCATTGGAGGCCGCCAGCACAGCGGCCTCCAATGGCGAGCCGGTATCGCTGTCAACGCTCGAACAATGCTGCAGCCATGACCTTGCTCTTCACCGTGTCGATGTCCAGACTCAGCTCGAAGTCATCTTCGTCTTCGAGGAAATGAATCTCGTACTCGAACTCGCTTTCATGTGATTTGCCACGGTACTCGAATGCATAGGTCGCCCTGCATGTGCTGGAACGAAGCTCGGCATTGCGCGTCAGCGTCGTGGCCCCCCTTACGGTTGAGCCGGTGATCTGGTCAGAAATCTCCCTGTACCAAACCGCCTTTTCGAGGTTTTCCTCGATGATTTCCTCTGCAAGCGAGAGACTGTCCGAATCGCCGCAGCGCATCTCCGCCGCACAACCGGCGAGGAAGAACAGCGGCAACCCTAGCGCGAAGGTCCGCACGAGGCGACCGGAGATAACGTGGCCGATCAAGGCGACGGCATCGGCGGAGGGGTCACCGTACTGTCTGCGGTTTTGCCTGCCGATTCACGGATAGCGCGTTCGACCTCCTGATGGCGCCATTGCTTCTTGCTGACAATCGAGGCAACGAACAGGAAGCCGAAGATGCCCATGGCCAGGATCCAGGAGACGAAGAGCAGCATGAACACCGCAATGCCCCAGGAGATCCAGTACGAGGGCTTAGCCTTCCAGAAGCCTGGTCCGCTGGCAAAGAAGAAGCCCCAGGTTGTGACGTAGTTGGTTTCGGAAACGGTCGACATGTTGAGTCCTTTGAGGAGAAGAGTCCTTGATTTCGGAGTGAGGGGCCAAGCGCATATCGCTTTCCGACCATCCCACCCTGGAGGACCCTTGCTACGCCGCCGACGTTGCTGGGGTCACTCCAACTGCGTTAGCGGCAGCGCGCGGAATTCCTTGACCGTGCGCAGCACGAAGCTGGAATTGACGTCGGCCACGCCGGCGGCATTGAGCAGCTTGTCGAGCAGGAAGCTGGAGAAGTGCTCCAGGTCGCGCACGTAGATGTGCAGCAGGTAATCCATGTCGCCGGTGAGCGCATGGCAGGCCACCACCTCATCCCAGATCAGCACGCTGTCGGCGAACACGCCGATGGCGTGCTGGTCGTGCTTCTCCAGCTGCACCCGGACGAACGCCTGCAGCCCCAGGCCGATCTGGCGCGGCTCCAGGCGGGCGCCGTACCCGGCGATCACGCCCTCGCTTTCCAGCCGCTGGACGCGCCGCAGGCAGGCCGACGGGGACAGATTCACCCGTCCAGCCAGCTCGGCATTGGTCGCGCGGCCGTGTTGCTGGATTTCCGCCAGCAAGCGCAGATCCGTGCGGTCGAACTGGGTATCTCCGGTCATTGCTGCCCCGCAACATGAGGTGGACGCAATGATCTTGCGCCAGGAGGCCATATCCGCGCAACTTTGCAAACCTCTTGCGCGTGCCCTGCCCTAGCATCGACAGATGACTTCCCAGGAGACCACCACGATGGAAACCGCCACCGCCCCCCGCCGCGTCGAACACCAGCAGACCGACAAGGGATACGTGCCGGTCTATACCACCGCCATCGTGGAACAGCCCTGGGACAGCTACACCGCCGACGACCACGCCACCTGGAGCACGCTGTACCAGCGCCAGCGCGCGCTGCTGGAAGGCCGCGCCAGCAAGGAGTTCCTGCACGCGCAGGACGAGATGGGCATGAGCGCGCACATGATCCCGCGCTTCGACCAGCTCAACGAGGTGCTGGGCGCCGCGACCGGCTGGACGCTGGTGGGCGTGGAAGGCCTGCTGCCGGAGCTGGATTTCTTCGATCACCTGGCCAACCGCCGCTTCCCGGTGACGTGGTGGATCCGTCGCCCGGACCAGATCGACTACATCGCCGAGCCGGACATGTTCCATGACCTGTTCGGGCATGTGCCGTTGCTGATGAATCCGGTGTTCGCCGACTACATGGCCGCCTACGGCCGCGGCGGCGTCAAGGCGCATGCGATCGGCCCGGAGGCGCTGCAGCACCTGACCCGCCTGTACTGGTACACGGTGGAGTTCGGCCTGATCAACACCGATGAAGGCCTGCGCATCTATGGCGCCGGCATCGTGTCGTCCAAGGGCGAGTCGCTGTACTCGCTGGAGTCGGCGGCGCCGAACCGGATCGGCTTCGATCTGGAGCGGATCATGCGTACCCGCTACCGGATCGACACCTTCCAGAAGACCTACTTCGTCATCGACAGCTTCGAGCAGTTGATGGAGGCGACCGCGCCGGACTTCACCCCGATCTATGCCGCGCTGGAGGCCAGGGACCATCTGCCGGCGGGTGACGTGCAGGACGGTGACCGCGTGTTCCAGAAGGGCACGGGCGAAGGCTGGGAAGACGGCGGCGACGTCTGATCGGTAGAGCCGACCGTTGGTCGGCTGCTTTTCAGCGCGGACGTTGGTGGGGCGGTAACGGGAACTGATTGAGCCGGTCGAGAACCGCCCGTGCATAGTAGGTCCGTCCCCACTTCCGCTCGTTGCCTGTCGCCAGGATTCCCTCTTTCTCCAGCGCATAGATGCCGGTGAGGGCCGAGCGGTTCGATACCCCCAGCAGCGACGCAACCTGCGCGGCGGTTACCACCGGGTGGCCGACGAGCAGCGCGGGCAGTCGGCGCGCGACGGCGTCTGCACGATAGCCGCTCACCTGTTCGGACCAGTCGGCCACGAGCTGCTGCATGTCCTCGGCGAGGGCGATGGCATCGTTCGCCGACTCAACCACGGCCTTGCACACCATGTCCATCCACGGCGCCCAGTTGCCCTTGAGCTGCACCTGGTTGAGCGCATCGTAGTAAGCATCCTTGCTGCGCAGCAACGCGCCGGACAGGTACAACGGTGGGTATCCCTCGGCCGCCAGAATGAGCGGCATCAGCAGCCGCCCGGTGCGCCCGTTTCCATCTTTGTAGGGGTGGATCGTTTCGAACTGGGCATGCGCGATGGTCAGTTGCGCCAGGATGTTCAGTTCGAACTGCTCGTCCTCCGCGGGCCGGTACTGCAGCATCTGCCGTTCCAGTTCCTGCATGGCGTCGCCGATCCGATCCGGTGGCGAAGGAACAAAGCGGGCATCTTCAGGGCGTCCTCCCAAGGGGCCGATCACCGCTTGTTCCTGGCGATACCTGCCTTTTGGGAAGTCATCCGGCGTGTCCTGCATCAGCACGGCGTGCAGATGGTTCACCAGCCCAAGATTGATGGCGGGCCTGCCTCGTTCCCGGACCGCCTCCAGGCCGTCCTGAAGCGCCTGCACATAGCGCTCAGTGACGACGACGTCGGGCGGCAGGCCGTCCAGGCCCAGCGTCGCCTCATACACCAGCAGTTCGTCCAGATCGGTGCGGGTGCCTTCAATCTGCGAGCTCTGCACGGCTTCACGTCTCGCGAGCGTGCGCGTGACCAGATCGGGGGCGGCCCACTGCTGCATGGCCTGGTCCAGCCTCGCCAGCGCCGCGTTGGCGCTGATCAGCAGTTCACGGCTCCCCGACTGCCCTGGCGGCAGCCTGCGCGGCGTAGGCGGGGCGGTCATGGCCAGCAGATGCGGGCGGCCTTCGACCGGCACCAGATACTGCCGCAGGGATACCGCGATGTCTTCCCGACGCATGGGCAGCCTCCTGGGGCGCCTAACCTTCAAAAGCACTGTACGCTTTTGAAGGTTAGATATCTATCCTTCAAAATACAGGGGCGCTTTTGAAGGTTAAGGGTCTCCAGGGTTGAGTCCAGTCCGGCCGCCCCTTAGCGCGGATACGCCAGCAGCAGCACCAGATCCATCTCCCCCACCTGCTGCAGCGCATGCGAACTGCCGACGCGCGTCAGCAGCGCATCCCCCGCCGCCACGTCATGCTGCTTGCCATCCAACACGTAGCTGCCCCGCCCGCTGACGATGTAGTAGATCTCGTCCTTGTGCTGCGGATGCAGCCCGATGCCGGCACCTTTATGCAGCACACGTTTGCGAAGCACGAACGGGAGGTCCATGTCCTCGGCGAAGAACGGATACGCCGTGGTCGGCCCCGCCCCACCATGCGGGCCGGGCTGGGTCACCGCGATGTCGCGTTCGTGCACGACACGCGAGGGCTTCGCCGCATCGCCGCCCTGCCCTGCACTGTGCACCTCGCAGTCGATATCGCGCTTCAGCGCCGGCTTTAGTTCAGGCTGCAACGCCACCCAGTCGCGCATCACCAGACACGCCACCGCCGTCGCACCGGCCACGCTGAAGTGCGTGCCATCGGCCTTGTTCTGCTCGGGCACGAACATGAAGTACGGCTTGGCGCCCTGTTCGCCCAGCCCGCGGATCCAGCGCGTGGAACTGTCGTTGAGATCGATCAGCGCGACCTGCTCGCGCGTGGCCAGCGCTTTCACCGCCTGGGTGTACACACCGTGCGTATCCAGCAGCGAACCGAAGTCATACAGCAGCCGCGCCACCGGCGTGATCAGCACCGGCGTGGCGCCCTTGTCGCGGGCCAGCTGCACGTAGCGCATCAGGAACTGCGGGTACGCCGTGGCGGGATCGGTGTAGCGGGTGGGATCTTCGAACTTGGCGTCGTTGTGACCGAACTGGATCAGCAGCACGTCACCGCGCTGGAGTTCGGCGGCGATCGCATCCAGGCGCTTCTCATCGATGAAGCTGCGCGTGCTGCGGCCGCCCTTGGCGTGGTTGCGGACCTCCCACACAGCGGGATCGAGATAGCTCTGCAGCGCCTGGCCCCAGCCGGCCTGTGGCGCGCGCTCCGGGCCGTACGCGGCGGCGGTGGAATCCCCGGCAATGAAGATGCGGTGCGGGGCGCACAGCGCGCTGGGGGCCGCGAGCAGCAGCGACAGGGACAGCAGCAAACGCAGCATGGTCATCCTCCTGGGTGGAGAGCTGCCGGCCGGCGGCCGGCACTACCGGCGCCGC
>NZ_JBHFHW010000033.1:114990-115856 GCF_057333975.1 Stenotrophomonas sp. AGC87 | reverse complement strand
CCCCCCCCCCCCCCCCCCGCCAGCGCGTAGCGAGGGTGTTACCGGGCGAGCCAGCCGCCATCAACCGGCAGCACTGCGCCGTTGACGTAGTCCGAGGCGCTGGAGGCCAGGAACACGGCGGTACCGCCGAGGTCTTCCGGGGTGCCCCAGCGTGCCGCCGGGATGCGATCGAGGATGGACTTGTTGCGGTCCTCATCGGCGCGCAGCGCGGCGGTGTTGTCGGTCGCCATGTAGCCCGGGGCGATCGCATTGACGTTGATGCCCTTGCTCGCCCATTCGTTGGCGAGCAGACGGGTGATGCCGGCGATGCCGCTCTTGCTGGCCGTGTACGACGGCACGCGGATACCGCCCTGGAAGGACAGCATCGAGGCGATGTTGATGATCTTGCCGCGGCCCTGGGCGATGAAATGCTTGCCGGCGGCCTGCGAGATGAAGAACGCGGACTTGATGTTGACGTTCATCACGTCGTCCCAGTCCTGCTCGCTGAACTCCACGGCATCGGCGCGGCGGATCAGGCCGGCGTTGTTGACCAGGATATCCAGGCCACCCAGGCCTTCAATGGTTTCGCGGATGACGCGCTCGACCGGCTCGATGCTGATCAGGTTCGCTTCGATCGCCAGGCAGCGGCGGCCCAGCGCGGTGATCTTGGCGATGGTCTCGGTGGGCGGCGCGATGCCGGCCACGGCAACGTCGGCACCGGCCTGCGCCAATGCGACCGCGATGCCCTGGCCCAGGCCGGTGTTGCCACCGGTGACGAGGGCGACCTTGCCTTCCAGACTGAACGGATTAGCCATTTCGTATGTAGTCCTTGTCCAATGCGTAACAGACGCCGCCGGCGCGATGCCGGCGGCGCGTCGGGGTCACTT